>ONWQ01000286.1 GCA_900321565.1 uncultured Eubacteriales bacterium | reverse complement strand
TGGAACGGATGGAAGGCATTGGCAAAGCGGTATCTGCGGATGTATTCCTCCTTTGTGGCAATATATTCCGCATACCGGTTCATGTCCGCGAGGGTCTGCATGGAATCATGCTGGAACATCTCATAGACTTCCCGCAGGTACGGCCAGCGCTCCTCATGAAACCAGCCGTCGCACACACAGGGCACAATGAACACACAGTGATCTGCCAGCACACGCTTGTGGCGGATGACCTGGGCACTCAGTGCCTGCATGATCTGGATCGGGTTGGTGCCCATGCCGTCCCCGTAATGGAAATTCACCGGCATCCCGAACACCACGACATCATACTTTTTCTCTGCCCAGTGCACATAGGTCCGCCGGTCCGCGGCCTTCCAGGCCACAGGCTGCATTTCCCGTGCCCAGCCCGAATGAATCTCCATCTGTCGCGACTGTGTATCCAGCACGGCATCGCAGCAGAAGAATTTCTTTCCCATCTTCTCTTCCATGAACATGCCCTGCTGGTCAAACTTGTCCCGCATCAGGCTTGAGGTGGACACGGGCACAAAGTCCGGCCGGTGCATGACGGACGGGACATGGTGCGCGGCAATGCTCCGCCAGTGGCTGATCCCGGTCGCGCAGTGCTTGTAGCCACCGGAGTACCCGCCATAAGGATTGCCCTGGGTATGCCCGATAAGAATGGGAATGTCCGCTTCATAGACATACCGGTTCATGATCACATGGTCCCCCTGGGGTGTATACCCCAGGTCCACCAGATGCTCCCAGTCCTCACTGTCATGGCTCGTGATCCGGCCCAGGTCCCGGAACTCGCTGTACAGTGCATCGCCCAGGATCTGACGCGCTTCCGCGTCGGTCGTGCGCGGATGCAGACCATTGGAGAACAGGAGCAGGATGTCTTCCCTCCGGATCCCGGCCGCAACCAGTTCATCCAGGCATACCCGGATCGCCACCTTTCTGTGGCTGGTCGCCTGGCATCCGCCCTTGACGATGTCCGGGATCACAATCACTGCGGTCTTTTTCCCGCGTGCCAGTTCACAAAGCGGCTCCATCCCGATGGGATGCCGCACCGACGCAAGCGTCGCCGCATAGAGACTGTCCCAGTCCTGAGGCAGGCAGGGCGGGTCCGGTACGGTCACACCGGGAATGAAGACATCCGTCGTATCCGGAAGCGTTGCGCTCATCTGTCCGTTCCCGTATTCAAACGATAGCTGCATGGTTTTCCTCCTTACACTGTACAGTGCCCGAGATAGGTCCGGATGATCTCCAGGTACTCCTCAGGATAGAACCCGATTTCTCCCCGGAAGCGTGTCAGAGCGATCAGCCCGCCATCGATCTCCGGGATCGATGCAAGCATGGCCGCATTGTCCTGCTTGAGCCCGCCGCCGTACACCACATCCAGGCCGTCGGCGCAGGCCTTGACCAGCCTTGCCACCTTCTCAATGTACGGCCTGTCTGCCGGTGTCCTGCCCGGTCCTATGGACCAGACCGGTTCATAGGCAATGACGGTTTTCTCACGGTCCGCACCCTGAAGCCCGGTTTCCAGCTGCCGGGACAGGACCATGTCCCATTCCTTCTGCTGTTCCGCAGTTTCACCGATGCAGTAGAGCACGTTCAGACCGGCCTGCTGCGCGCAGCACACTTCCTGGTTCAGGAGGCGGTTGACTGCAGTTTCTGCCGCCTTGCCTGTGATCCCGGCTTCCCGCAGTATGCCCAGCTTATCCTGTCTCTCCTCGCAGTGGCCGACCAGCACATGGGTGCAGCCGGCTTCCTGCATGGCATACGCGGTGCGCTGGGTCGTGAACGCGCCGAAGTTCCCGCCGCACGCCGTGTCCGCCCGGTACACGCCCTGGCAGCCCAGAAGTACGGGGCTGTCTGAGGCCCGTGCCGCCATGGCCGGGAGCAGGTGCAGCTCCGGAAGAAAGAAGACGTATTCCGCGCCCGGCATCTGACGAAGGGCAGGCTCTGTCGAGCCCAGGATCGTCCGTGCCCAGTCCGCCATGGGCGAAAGACGGTTCACACCCCCGTGCGCCGGGGCAATATCAAACCGTTTCAGGTTCAGATAGATATGTTTCATGCCTGCCTCCTTCACAGTTCCATCACCGTTTCCGGGAGTGCCCCACCGATGAGTGGCCGGCACCAGTCGAGGAACGCCGGGGACACATCATACGGCATCAGCCAGGCGTCCGGTATGCTCCGCTCTGTGAGCTTCATGTTTTCCAACGGGATCAGGATCTCACTGCAGCGGTATGGATCCTCTGAAATCCTTTTCAGTCCGGCCATCTGCCCGCCCTGCCCTTTGAGCACCGTCCGGGCAGCCAGTGCGCCCATCGCTTCCGCTTCCCTGCGATCGGTGTCAGATACAAGCTCCGCACAGCATCTTCCCAGGATCCCCGGCGTTTCACATCGTGCCTTGATCCCCAGCTTTTCGATCACCAGCCGGCTGAGGTACTGGGAAACTGCACCGAAATAGGTCGCACGCCCCGAGGTGAACACGGGAGGCGCCACCGGCGTTCCGTCCGCGCGGCGGATGCCTTCCGAGACCGCCACCACCACGCCCTTCCCGAGGGCCCAGATGCACTGCACCCGCTCCAGGAAGTCGTCCTCATCAAACGGGACCTCCGGCAGAAGAATCAGGTGCGGCGCGTCCTCCGCCTTCCGTCTGGCTAGCGCGGACGCCGCAGCGATCCAGCCGGCATTGCGTCCCATGTATTCCACAATGCACACATGGATCGGAAGCGCAGCCACATCCGCAGCAATCTCGCGCATGCTCACAGCAGCAAACCGTGCCGCACTCCCGTACCCAGGTGCGTGGTCCGTCAGGGCCAGGTCATTGTCGATCGTCTTGGGAATCCCGCCCACAAAGATGTCATCCTGTCTGCACAGGTTCCAGAGCCTTAAGCAGGTATCCATGGTCCCGTTCCCGCCGGCAAGCAGCACATACCGGATCCCATGCCTGCGCAGGACATCCCGCATGCGCGCATAGTCGCCCGCCTCCAGCGGGGTCCGCGACGTCCCGATGGCCGAGCCCGGGGAAAGGCTCAGGGCTTTCAGTTCCGGCTGTGTCAGCGATCCCAGGTCCGCAAAGTCTTCCTTCAGGATCCCGGCTGTGCCGTGGCGCGCACCCAGGACGCCGTCTATGTCCGCATGGCTCTGCGCTTCCCGGATCGCGCCGGCCAGGGAAGCATTCAGCACCGCTGTCGGCGCCCCGCCATGGGCGATCAGGAGTTTTGACATACCCTCACCTCACAGCTCCAGTACCGGGATGCCCATCAGGGACGCAGTCATCTTCAGGGCCTCACAGACGTCATCCCATACCACCACATAGTGATGCGGGATCCGCTCCTCAATCAGCCGTTCCGCCGTCTCCCGCACCGGAGCGGTCATCTTCACAGACACCATGCAGCCCCGGGTCACACGGTCCCTGTCCAGTGCCTCCCCGTGCATGAGCACCAGCCGGTACTGCCCGTGATCATTGTGCAGCCGGGCGATTGTCACAGTTCCCGGCTTCAGTGCGGTCCAGAAGGCCGACCCCTGCCCTACCAGCGGATGATTCCGCAGCTCCGGACCATAAGCCGGATTGTGCAGTGAAGGTGCCGCGTTCCCGCAGTGCCAGAACAGCATGCTGTTCTCCTCTTCATTCAGATCAATCATGTCCGTAATGAACGGTGCCTTCCCAGGTGATAGGAGCATGAGCATCTGCTGGGTAATCCCGGCATCCACATCCCCTTCACAGCCTATGGAGATCCCGTCATCCAGAAGCCGGCCCAGCACCGCGCATGGCTGGGTATGCGCCGCGCCCATCTCGGGCCAGCACTTGATGATCCCGAAGTCATATCCGTCCAGCTGCATGCGCTTTCTGAGCGCAAGGTACAGCCGGGAGTGGTTCTCCAGATGCCCTTCCGGCAGTTTTGCAGGATCCCACCGGGCGCTCACACGCGCCATGTCGGATTGCACTTCCTCAGCATCCAGTGCCGCCATATCGTCAAACACGCTCTTGAGCTCAGTGGCGTTCATGGTGATCCCGAAGGTCCTGCGGATCGCGGCCTCATCAAAGGTGCTGACATAGTAATTTGTGGGCCGGTATCCGAACAGGCCAAGGCTCATGCCGGCCAGTGCCTTTTTCACGCCATAGGAACGCAGGATACGCATCACCTTGCCGGACGCGCGTTCATCCTCCCGGCCGCCGTACACAGTGTGGCAGCCGTACCCCAGACGGTCCAGGGCCGCGGCATTCATGGTCATCGCGCACAGCGCATTCGCCCAGAGCCGCTCCTCCCGTTCATAGGGCGGCTCATACGGCGCCCAGAGGATCAGCGGCACGCCCATCTTCTGCACAATGGCAGCCGCAATGTCATCCCCCGTGAACGCGCCATAGACCATGATCACCACGTCCACCAGGTTTGCGCGCATCATCCGGATCGCCTCATGCACTTCCTCCGGTGTGGTGAGCACCTGCTCCGGCATGGTCAGGTTCATCTCAGGTTCCAGATTCTCGCGTGCCCATGCCGTGTATTCCCCGAGCCGCTTCTCCGGCAGTTCCCTGGGCCAGCGTCCGGAAAGGGTCACAATCAGACCCACATTCAGCTTTTCCTTCATGGTCTCTCCCTCACTTCGCCCTGCCTGCCGAACCGGACAGGCAGATAATGCGTTTCACATCTTCCGTCAGCGCCTGACAGGCGTACTGGCTGACCTTCCAGGCATGCCCCTGATGATCCATCTTCAGGCCTTCTTCCAGATACTGTATGTATTTCCAGCGGATTTCCGTGCCGTAATTGATCTTGGCAATCCCCAGCTCCCGGACAGCCTTGCGGATGATTTCCTCATCCATGCCCGTGCACCCGTGCAGTACCAGAGGCAGATCGCAGAACCTGCGCACGGCCTCCAGGATCTCCAGATGAATTTCCGGTTTTCCCTTATAGAACCCGTGTGCGTTCCCGATCCCCACCGCCAGTGTGTCAGGGTGGCACAGGGACAGGAATTCCTTCACTTCCTCCGGGTCCGCCAGATTCCGGTTCTCCATGACAGCTCCGCAGCTGTCCAGCCTCTGGAGTTCCCCCACTTCCGCCTCCACCGGCACGTGGAAGCACCGGGCCACCCGGGCCACGCTTTCCGTAAGGGCCGCGTTTTCCCGGACCGGCAGTGCGGACCCGTCGATCATTACGGACGTGAACCCCAGACGCAGGGCTTCCATGCAGATCCCGAAATCCGCCCCATGATCCAGATGAATGGACACGGGAACGGAAACCTTCTCCGCACACCACCTGGCCACCTGACAGAACCAGTCATGCCCGCTGTAGGCGCCCGTAGCCACATAATGCGCAAGGATCACCGGCGATTTCAGTTCCTCGGCCGCTCTGCAGATGGCCATGATAATATCGTACGTGCCGCCCTGTGTATTGATGGCCGGGACCGCATAGCCTTCCCGCCGGGCGCGCTGCAGCTGTTCCAGATTGTTGCACAGCACTGCACATCACCTTTCCCGTTCTCGTCGATTGTCCAGTATTGGCATGTAGTTACTCGTATGTACATCGCGAGTATATCATGATTATAGAGTTTGTGTCAACAATTATACATGTATATTTTTCTAACCATGCGGAATCTCTTCCAAAAGTCAGCATTGACGCCATTTTCCGTTCGTGCTATACTATACACATATTCCAAGACAGGAGGTGGCCCGCGGGTGCCACGAAGCAGCAATGCCCCGACACGCAAGGACGTGGCAGATCTGGCCGGGGTTTCTGAAACCATTGTTTCCTATGTACTCAATGCCAACCGGTATGTGGCTGCCGATAAGAAAAAACGGGTCCTGGAAGCAGTTGAAAAACTGCACTACCGGCCCAACTCCATCGCCCGGGCCCTGAAGGGCAAGGGCAACAGTCATATTCTGTTCATTGCCGACAATGTCGCCAACAATTACTTCGGCAGGCTCCTGCATGAGCTGGACGGTGTGGCCTATGACAAGGGTTACCTGGTCTCCCTGATGAGTGCCAAGAATGACCGGGATTTTGTCAGCCGCATTCTCTCCCGGCAGGTCGATGCCGTCATCATCTCCTCGGCAAGTCTTGCCGAGAGCTCGGTCCAGGAGCTGATCGACAACGGGCTCCCCGTGGTCCTGCTTATGACCCGCGACTATGCCACGGTCCACGGCCGCGTTGCCCGGATCTATACCGGCATTGAGTCAGGCATCATGGCTGCCGTGCGTCTTCTGTATGAACACGGCTGCCGGCACCTGGTGCATGTGGACCGGGTCAGCCGCCAGGCACACTTCTCCAGCCGTCAGGACCTGCGCTACCGCGGGTTCTGCAATCAGATGGAATCGCTGGGCTGCCCACTGACCAAGGATTCCTTCATCACCGGCTGCAGGGATTTTGATGAACTTTACGACGCTGTGTGCCGCAGGATCCGCAGTCAGGTACCCGTGGACGGCTTTGTCTGCCGCAATGATGACCTGGCCTGTGTGGTGCTCAGCGCCGTCCAGGCATGCGGGAAGAAAATCCCGGAGGAGATCTCCGTCATCGGGTTTGACAATTCCGACACCAGCCGGGTGATCCGCCCTGCCCTGTCCACGGTAGCCACGGATCAGAAAGCCATTGCCGAAGCCGCACTGGAACTCATCGAGGCCATGGCCGGCGGCCAGACCCCGGAAGAAAAGCATCTGGTAACCCGCATGGTCATCCGGGATACCACCCGATAAGCAGAAAACCCGTACCCATCCCGGTACGGGTTTCCATAGAAGTCATGTACACTCGTGTTTACTATTATAATAGGAAGGAAGCGATCTCCATGCTGGACTCTTCTTACTTCAGTGGCATCCGCGGTGCCGTGTACTTCCCGTCCAGAGCCTACAATCCCTATCAGACCTGGCGGGACCTGAACCCTGACGAGATTGCCCGGGACTTCGGGTATGCGCAGGATGCCGGGCTCAATGCCCTGCGCATGTTCGTCAGCTATGAATTCTGGCTCGAGCAGCCTGACACCTTTTTTGAACGTTTTGAGAAGGTGATTTCCCTGTCCGCAGAATACGGCATCCGCATCATGCCGGTCCTGTTTGAAGACTGCGGCGCCGACAACACTCCGGAAAACCGGGTGAACCGGGACCCGCATACCGCGGTCTGCGTCTGCTCCCCCTGCCGTGCCGTTCAGAAGGACCCGGCACGCTGGGTGGAAGTCCATGCCTTTGTGGACGCCTTCATGCGCGGATATGGCAGTGATACCCGGCTTCTGGCCATTGAATGCATGAATGAACCGCACTGGGAATCCGGGAATGTCCCCTTTGCCCGGCACATTGTGAAACTGGCCCGGAGCTACCAGGGCACGGTCCCGCTGACCATCGGATGCATCACCCTGTGGCACACCCTGTACTTCGGGGACGACCTGGATATCTACCAGTACCATCATAATTTCCCCTGCAGCACTGAAGACCTCCGGCGGGTCATAAAGGATGCCAGCACCGTACAGGAACTCACCGGCAAGCCCTGCTGGCTGACCGAATGGCAGCGCGTACGCGAGGCCGGTCCCGGATGGGATACCGCCGTGATCCCGCAGGAATACACCGTGCCTGCCCTGGCGACCCTGGCGCCCACAGTCTATCAGAATGCATCCGGCAGCTTTTTCTGGTCCCTGATGGTCAAGCCGGCCTATCTCATGGCCCAGCGTCCCAACGGCACCTACAACGGACTGTTCCATGAGGACGGCAGTGTCTATTCCCTTGAAGACTATCAGGCCATCGCAGGCAAGGACAAAGTCCGGACTGTAAAGGCTTCCATGCCGGACTGGTACCTGCGCAGTCTCAGGGAACAGGATGGCGGGGCCCGGTAACGGACGCGGGAACTGCAATCCGGGACTTCCGTGTCCGCGAAATAAAGTGTTTCATATCGACGCCCCACCCCTCATTCGTAAGGGAGTGGGGCGTCGCCGTATCTGCTTTTCTCCGGTGCATTCTTTCCGGTGGTCTCCCTTCCTCCGGTTCAAGGACCGGATGGCAGGACGCAAATGGGTTCATGGCTGACTGCCAGCCTCCGGAGCAGTCTTTGATGCGAGCTGGCACGGTCCAGCCGCTCAGCGACGTTCCCGGTCCTGCAGCTCAATCATAAAGCCTTTGACAAATGGCTTCATCAGGTCTTCTGTTTCCAGATGATACCTCCGGGCAAGATAGTCCAGAATATCACAGGGAATCTGTATGTTATTCTTTTCACCATACTCGCCTGCCATTCTGCCAAGCCCGTATGCTTCGATCCGGACTTCAACGGGCTCCAGATCTTCACGCCAAAGCTGATACATCTTTTCCATTCTTTTCCGGGTCAGTGCATTGGATATCAGTGCAATGACGGTGCTGACAGCAAACGCCAGCAGGAGCAGTCCGGGAATGGCCAGTGCTGGTGAAACATACTTCTGTATATGATAGATATCTTCCCAGCCCCCGTTGGCTTTGCCAATCATGACCACTTCGATATAGTACACAATCAGATACACACTGAAAGGTACCATCCCCAGCAGACGATCCTTCCATGTGATCCGGTGACCATTCTCCATCTGAAAGAAGGATATGAGAATCAGCAGCGGACAAAAAACGTGGGTCACAATATTGGAGCCTGCGAAAGCGCCTTCCGGATGCAGCCAGCTCATAAAGGCCAGGACAAAGACCATGACGATCGCAATGGATGTTGTTGCAAGATAATGCATCACAGCCACCCATCTGGGCAGAGTAAAGCGCTTTCTCCGGATCCCTTCGACCGTATAGGGGAACACAAAAGCCACTGACAGGGCTGCAAAAAGATTGGAGATCATGGTAAAGTGATTGAAGGAGGCAAATCCGTTTTCGCCCAGTACAGAGATGGTAAGATTCACGCCCGCGATAATTCCATAGAAGGAAAGCATCAGGGACAGGATTCCGCTGCAAAAGGCAATCACACTGCGGCGTTTGAAAAAGGCCGTCAGATACTCATGATTCTGTGTTCTGTTCTCAGTATTCATATTATTCATTCCCTGTTGATTGTTTTTTTCTTTCTGCGATTGCGTCCATATACACCGAAAGCATGGCATCTGCGAAGGCGTCGCTGGAGAAATCCGCGGCCTTTCGTTCTGCGCAATGTCCCAGAACTGCCCTCAGTTTCTCATTCCTGAGAACCCGAACCACGGAATCAATGAACTCAGTTTCAGAATGATATACCATTCCATTCTTCCCATGTTCCAGCACACCCGTCAGACAGGCATCATCCCGGCACACCAGAGGCAGACCGCAGGCCATTGCTTCATAATAAGTCAGTCCCTGTACCTCAAACGTGGAAGCAGACACAAACAGATCTCCTGCGTCATAGTATTGCCAGACATCCCCGGCGGGAACCCTGCCGGTGAACAGTACATGACCGGAAAGCTGAAGCCTTTCTGTCAGTTTCAGGAGTTTCTTGTGATAGGGTCCGTCTCCGACGATCAGAAGCATGGTCTCGGGAGATTGTTTCAGAAGTCCCGGAAGATATGAAATCAGCTCCTGAATGTTCTTTTCCCTGCTCAGTCTGGAAACCGATACAAGAACTCCCGTATGCTCACCGATTCCCAGTGCCTCCCGGAATGCGCGCCGCGCTTCTGTGGTGAAATGCTTCTGATATTTCTCCATTTCCATCCCGTTCGGTATCACAGTGAGGCGATCCTGCACAGAGGAAAGGAACGGAAACGCGGCAGCTTTATGTGATGGGGTCGTCACTCTGTCCGCGCATCCATACAGGATCTTTCCCGCGGTCTGCATCACTTTTTTCACAGGTGGCGTTTCCTTGAGACCGTTAAACAGCATATGCCCATAATCCGTATGGCACGTCATGATGATCGGTACACGGCAATGCCTGTTGATTCTCAGAGCCATACAGCGTGCTGTCCCCTCGGTCTGTATATGAATAATATCCGGCTCCCACAGCTCAAGCTCCCTGAGCAGAGGGTCCCGCATCGCAAAGCTCATGCGCATATCCGGATAATAGAATGCAGGAAACGACCTGACATAATAATCATTCCCGTCCCGATAGGAATGATTGCTGCTGGAAAGCGTCAGCGTTCTGACTTCGTGCCCCTGACGGCGAAGGCCGGAGCTCAGGGCCAGAATGGCAGTCGCAACTCCACCCAGATTATGGATATAACAGTCCGTTGCAATAAGAATCTTCATGTACACACCTTCATAAACCGCGTTCGCGCTCATGGATGGTTTTCCACCGGTCCATGCTGTCAAACCCACGTTTCCTGCCCCATGTCTGATCATTCTGAGAACCCGTCAGGGCATCCGTATGAAGCAATCCACTTCTTTTCTGACCCCGGGTATGCTCCCCTTGCCATCTTCCACCGGCATATGGAGATCTCTGCCATGCAGAGGAACAGGCTGTCACCATCGCAGTCTGTATCCTGCAGGCTTGCTTTCTGCTTCCCGATCCATCATATGGAAGATGAACCGGAATTTCAATATCCAGATGACAACTTTTGCTCTGAGATTTGCGAATCGCAGAGGGTAGAGCCTTCCTGATGCGATGCCGGTAAAGCAGAAGAAACGAATCCTGATCACAAATGGACTGCGGAACCGTTCCGTTGGGCTCCGCCAGCACTGGCTGTTGAAAGACCCGTCCTCTGAGCAGGAATTCTCGGACGCGCACAGAAAACACAACTCTGTAAAGAATGCTCTGCCTGCGGAGTTTCAAGAGAAGAGGTACCCACATGCCACCGCTCAGTATGATGATCAAACCGGCTTCCTCAGCCTGCAACATGCGCTGCAGTTACTGCTTCTATGCAGATGTGACGAACCACAGGGATATAGTCAGTTATGGTGTCATGAAGCCGGAGGTAATGCGGCGGCTGATCCGGCGTGCCTTTACCTACGCGGATCAGGCCATATCCTTTGCCTTCCAGGGCGGTGAACCCACACTGGCCGGTCTCGAGTTTTTCCGCAGCTTTGTGGAGAATGTGCGCCAGTGTAACGGCCGTGGTCTTCAGGTGAACTATGCCCTGCAGACCAACGGCACTACACTGGACGATGCATTCTGTGCCTTCCTTGCCGAGCATCACTTCCTCACCGGGGTTTCCCTGGACGGTACACCGGAGGTTCACAACGCGCACAGACTGGATGCCGCCGGGAACGGCACATATGACCGGGTCATGCACGGCATTGACCTGCTGAAAAAGCATGGTGCGGACTACAATATTCTCTGCGTGGTCACATCCCGGACCGTACAGAGCGCGGAAGTGTGCTGGGAGCATCTCAGGCAGCACAGGTATCTTCAGTTCATCCCCTGCATTCAGGATTTTGATGCCGGGCCGGAGCAGGAACCACTGACGGCCGAGGAGTACGGCCGCTTCCTGATCCTCACCTTCGACCTGTATGAGAAGGCCATCCGTCAGGGCCGGCCTGTCAGTGAGCGCCGCTTTGACAATTACATGGCCATGCTGCTGGGGCAGATGCCTGAACTGTGCGGTATGTCCGGCGTCTGCGGCATGTATTTCCTCGTCGAGGCGGACGGCAGCGTCTATCCCTGCGATTTCTATGCGCTCGACGACTGGAAGATGGGCAATGTGTTCACGGATACTCTGAAGAAAATGGAAAGCAGTCCGGCATCCCTCTCCTTCCGCAACGCATCCCTTGCGTTGCCCGAGGCCTGCCCCGGCTGTCGCTGGGTGCAGCTCTGCCGTGGCGGATGCCGCAGGGACCGGGAGCCCTTCCTTTCCACCGGAGCCCCCGGTACAAATCGGTTCTGTGAAAGCTACCGTATGTTCTTTGACGCCTGCTATCCGCGCATGCGCGCACTCGCTCAGGACATAGCCGACGGCCGCGTGCGGATACAGCCATGAGCTGACTGCAGCAGTGTGAACCTCGAAATCACCTATATGGGATCTGACCTCAATCCCCTGGAAGAAGGAGATGCGCTCCCGCTTACACTGGTACGGTATGCCTGTCCGGAATTAAACTGGCAATACAATGGCGGCGTCTGCAGAATCAGCGGAAAGCTTACGAATGCATAACCTGTGCCTGCAGGCCGTTTGAATCCAAAGACTGATTCTGTGGTCTCATGCAACAGAAGCCTCATGGCTTCACATCCATGAACAGGATATATGCCGTAGTGTTTTCAGGAAAAGCAGATCAGGGTGTCGGTCATCCGATTACAAAACTCGCTGCATGTATAAAATCCAAGGCTGGCAGATTTGATACGACAGCACGATGCATCCCTCGCCAGGCGAGGAGGTGCAAAAAGGGGTGCATTTTCTCCTGAGGGGGGTGCATCGTGCACCAGTAGGGGGTGCAGAAACAGCTGGAAGGGACGGTCCTTTTCGTTCCATTTCGGAACGGGACTGTCCCCTCTGTTGCACCCCCCGATCGGCAGAGCACCCCGGCTCCGGTAAAAGCTTACCCTGATCCGTGCCCGCCGGCCCTTGACACAGGCGGGTCCCCGGGGCATAATACGTTTATCAGCAACTCTTCAGTCCTGTCGAATTCAATCTCATCCGCGCGACTTCATCCATGCCGAAAATCACATACAGATCGGAGGTGTCCCGCTTGATTCCGAATCAGATCATGTCCAAAGGAAAAGCCGGATTATTCGGCGCCATCGAAAGCGCCGCGAACCTGCGGAACGTCAGGGTCTTTACCGTCCTGACGGTGCTGCTCTTCGCCCTCTCCCTGCTGCTGCGCTTCACCGTTCCGGAGATGCGGGCCATCAGCCCGGCCTTCATGATCTTCTCCGGGGTGATGCTGGCGGCAGCCCTGGCGGAGCTGGTCTTCGTCCAGCGCAAAAAAGGCGTCGGCAGCCAGCTGAAGTGGATTCTCGGCGTCAGCTTCATCGTCTCCGCCGTCACGGCCACCTCCACCCTGGGTACCGTGGGCAGCATCATCTTCGTGTTCCCCATGCTCCTGAGCATCCAGTACTGCTTCTTCCTCTATTCCCTGTTCATCTCCGCCGCCACGGTCATGGGCACCTTCGTCCCCCTGCTGCTCTCCTCCCGCCTGGGCAACTTCGATCTGAACGTGGTCCGGCTGGCCCCGGGCACGGCGGTGCAGGTGTCCTCCACCCTGGAGGCCGCCCTGGGTGGGGGCGCCATTCAGGAAGCGGGCACGAAGGTCAACGAGCTGCTCTCCGTCTTTCTGCCCATGATCCTGGTGGTCAACGTCATCGCAGTGATCACGGTCATCATCACCGGGGCCATCCGCAAAAGCCTGCTGGAGCAGTATCGCCTGTTCCAGACCACGAGGGAGTGAGGTGACGATCATGGAAAAGATGGATTACATCCGCTATATCACCGACGGCATCAAAACCGTCTGCCTCAACCATAAGCGCCGCACCGCCGGGGCCGAAACGGTCCGCTCCGCGGAAGCCTGGATGGCCGAATCCATGAAGGACTGCGTGGACGAGATCCGGACCCAGCAATTCGAGATCCACCCCCAGGCCTTTCTGGCCTCGGTGCCCCTGGAGGCCTTCCTCTGCATGATTGCCTGCGCCCTGTTCCTCGTGGGGGTATACGCGGGTCGGGCCTGGGCCTATATGGTTTCCCTGGTCTTCATGATCACCGCCATGATGGTGCTCATCGCGGAATACGCCCTCTACCGACAGCCCATGGATCCCTTCTATCCCGCCCATACCGGCCAGAACCTGTACATGGTCCGCCGGGCGAAGGGCACCTCGAAGCGCCGCATCATCCTCTGCGGCCATGCGGACGCGGCCTATGAAATGCCCCTGCTGAAATATTTTCCCGCCGCCGTGATCTATATCTGCATCGGCGCCGGCGTGCTTTACTGGATCGTCCATTTCCTCTTCTGCAATCTCGCCCTGGCGGAATTCCTGCCGGAGGCGGTGCTGCGCATCTTTGCGGTCATCGAAATCGTCCTCACCGTGCTCTATGCGCCCCTGCTGATCCTGGTGGACTGGCGCACCGTGGTGGACGGGGCCAACGATAATCTGACGGGCTGCTTCCTGAGCATGAGCATCCTGAAGGAGATGGCGGACCGGGATCAGCGCTTCGAGGACACGGATGTCTGCTGCCTGATCACCGACGGCGAGGAGGCGGGGCTCCGGGGCGCCCGGGCCTTTGCCACGGAGAACGTGGAAGAGCTGATGAAGATCAACACCATGGTCATCGCCGTGGATACCATCCATTCGAAGGAGGAGCTTCGCATCTTCTCCCGGGGCATCAACTATACCGAGTCCAACAGCGAGGAAGCCTGCAACCTGCTGTATTTCGCCGGCATGAAAAACGGCCTCGACCTGCGCACCGCCGAATTCTATCCCGGCGCCTGCGATTCCGAAGCCTTCTCGGTGGTGGGCGTCAAAGCCGCCGCCATCTGCGGCGTCGCCTTTACCCCCCAGGATTATTATCATAACGTGAAGGATACCTATACCAATCTGAATCCCGACTGCATCCGCCTGGTGCGGGATATCCTCCAGGATGCCGTCACCATGTTCGCCAACGTCGGCCATATCTTCTAGCGGACCGTCCCTCCCGTTCTGGAACGGAGGGACGGTCCTTTTCGTTCCGGAACGGAGGGACGGTCCGAGACCACTGAAGAAGAGGCCTTTTTCTGTCCCCCTGTTCTCCCTGCTGTCATCTTTTGCATCAAGTAGCGAAAATTAGTCTTTCAAATTGCCAGAGATACTTTAAAAAGAAAGAAAAAAGAGAATCATTTCCTGGTTTTCCCAGCCCTTTCCTAAGCATTTGACAACTCACGGGTCACTACTGACCTCAAGCCCTCGCTTCCCATTATTTTCGATACGTCCGCCCCTGTTGCCCCTCATCAGCCCGGGTTGAACACAAATCCGACCTAAGCCTTGAAGTGCGGCACGTGGGGCAGAAAAGCCCGAGAACAGCTGTTCGGTTTGAAGCCGCTATACAAACGCACGTTTCCTTATGAACTGTCACACGATTCCCTTTTGGTATCGTGTGATTGTTTGGTATCGTGTGATTGTATGCACCCCCTTGCCTTTGTCAGCCGAGAAACAGCGATAATATAATGAAGAATAAAACGTCTGCAGATTGGCTTGATCGCTGAGAATCCTTTGATTTCAAAGGCTCCGGGGCTTTATGACATTGTATCAATTCCTCCATGTTTGGGAAAAACATCGATTCAGCGAATAATGCATTGGTCGTAAGATGACTCTCATGTTTTTCCCATGAAATGACCCTATATGCAGTCATACCGCTCCTTTCTCTTCAGTGACAATTGTTCAACAGTCAGAAAGCCTTATGATGATCATCGTCAGATTCCTGAGAGCATCATTTGAGCACTGATAAACCCGCATTGATTGTACACATAGTCATAAATGATGACTTGATTCGGCAGGCTTGCTGTGATACGATTGATTCGTTGATATACACTCGTGTGTCTTTCATGAATCTGTAAAAGACATGTGTTTCATAACCCGGCGAAGATTCTCCTGTTCCGGTTGAGTCCATCACCACACCGATGAGCTCCATGCTCTTGCAGAATCTGTACAGACATAAGGAATACAGGATGCGGCAGGTGCCGTATGCACACAGACAAAACAGTCCATTCCACGATCACACCGGAAGTCATTCAGCTATTCACGTCAGTTTTCTATGCGCATTCCCGATCCCTGTCTGCAGTCCGATCGGCCTGTGTCACAGATCATATCACATTTGCGTACCATGGAAGGAGTCCCGAGCATGAGGAGGCCTAACATACTCATTGTCATGAGCGATCAACAGCGTGCTGACCTGCGCAAAGCCCGGGGATATGCCCTGGACACCATGCCATTCCTGGATCAGTTTGCAGCAGGCGGCGTGGATTTCGCGCGCGCATACACCCCGAACCCGACCTGCATGCCGGCACGTGTCAGCATGTTCACCGGCCGGTATGCTTCGGCGCACCGCGTGCGCACCAATCACAATGCAGTGGATGCACTCTATACCCGGGACCTGCTCGATGTTTTGAAATCAGCTGGCTACCGGACTGCCCTGTGTGGAAAGAATCATTCGCACCATGCACCCGAGGACTTTGATTTTCACGAAACCTGCGGACATCTGGGGTATGAAGGCGAAGAAAACACCACACACGCACAGAAAGAATTCGCCGACTTTCTCTGTGCGACAAAGCATATGGAAACCCATGTGCCTTCACCTGGCGGCATTGAGGTGCAGCACCCGTACCGCAATGTCAGCAGTGCCCTGAAGTTCATGGACACACTGCCTGCAGATCAGCCATTCTTTGCCTGGGTCTCCTTTGCGGAACCGCATAACCCCAGTCAGGTCTGTGAGCCCTATTTTGATCTGTTTCCCCCTGAAAGTCTCCCACCCACAGCATTCGGGCCGGAAATCCTGAAAGAAAAAAGCCCGCGCTGGACCTGGCTGCGTGGTGTCTGGGAAGAGGTCATGGGCAATGAACTGGAATCACGGTATCTGCGCACACGCTCGAACTATCACGGCATGCTGCGGTTGATCGACGATCAGCTCAGACGGCTGATAGCCGGTCTGGAAGAGCGTGGACTCAGAGAGAATACGCTGATCATCTATCTCTCGGATCATGGTGATTTCGTGGGCGAGTATGGTCTGCTCCGCAAAGGCCCGGATCTCCCGGAGATTCTGACCCATATCCCCATGATCATGCAGGGGCCCGGCATAGCACCGCAGGGCCTGCGGGATGACATATGTGTGAATATCGTGGACCTGCTGCCCACAATCTGCGAGCTCATTGGTGAAGAAATCCCCCTGGGCGTGCAGGGGAAAAGCCTGCTTCCGCTCCTTCGCGGAGAGAATGTACCCGAAGGCGAGTTTGACACAGCCTATGCAGAAAGCGGGTACTCCGGACTTTACTGGGATGCCCGGGACGAGCTGTCTCTGGAAGCCGAAGGTGCAAGTAATCCGGACCGCACCCGGTTTGACTGCCTGAATACCTGGACACAGTCCGGTCAGGTCCGAGCCGTTCGCAGGGGCGACTGGAAACTGCAGTGCGATATGCTCGGACATGTGTATCTTTATGATCTGCGGCATGATCCCCTGGAAGGGCATAATCTTGCAGATGACCCGACATACGCAGTGCAAAGAGCCGACATGCTCCAGGAGCTTGCCGCAGCCATGATGAAGGCAGACGATGTACTTCCCTTCCCGCATCGCCGTTACCGTACCAAAATCCATCCACATGGTTACTGGAAGGATGAAAGCTATCACAGTCCGGATGTGGGCGTCCGTGATCTCCCGTCCATGTCCGGCTGGAACAGACACAACGAGGACTGATCACAGGCACAATACAGTATAGTCATATTCCCGGGCCGGATGCACTGCTTAGTGGAGGAACATCATAATGATTCTGTTAGTCTTTCTGATCTGTCTTTCCGCCAGTACACTGGGCGGAATCTGTGGCATCGGCGGCGGTGTGATCATCAAACCGATCCTCGATGCTACCGGCATTATGTCCGTATCCACACTTTCCTTTCTGTCCGGGCTCACAGTCCTGGCCATGGCCGTAGTCAATGTATGGAAAAACCGCCGGAACCGTGCCATGGACATCCACCGGAGCCTGCCGCTGGGGATCGGTGCCGCAGCCGGTGGCCTGCTGGGTAAGGAACTATTCCAGCTGCTGAAGGCATCCGTCGCCTTCGATGGCATGGTACTCTTCGTACAGTCTCTGCTTCTCGGGCTCCTGATGATCGGCACGCTCCTGTACACATTGAATAAAAGCCGGATCAGAACGCATCAGCTGCGCAATCCCCTGCTTTGCGTACTTGCAGGCCTGGGGCTTGGCATGCTCTCCGCATTCCTCGGCATCGGCGGCGGGCCCATGAACCTG
>ONWQ01000281.1 GCA_900321565.1 uncultured Eubacteriales bacterium | reverse complement strand
TTCAGCTCTGATTGACGGCAGGATTGTCGAGCTCTGTGAAAAAGGGTTCCTGCGCGGTACTCTGGTCATTCCCAGTTTCATTATTGATGAACTGCAGCACATGAGCGGGTCTTCCGACAATGCAAAACGAACCCGGGCCCAGCGTGGACTGGACATTCTTGGCGCCCTGCAGCAGAATCCGCATGTCGACATCCGGAACCTCACCTATGAGAAGGACCGTGAGCTCGATGTGGATGTCCGTCTGCTGCGAATGAGCCGCGATCTGCGCGCGCCCATCATAACCTGTGATCACGGACTGACCAAAGCGGGGCAGGTCAGTGATCTGAGTGTACTGAACCTGCATGAGCTCGCTTCCATGATGCGTCCCGTAGTCACAGCCGGTGATGTCTTCTCTGTGCAGATCATCAAGGAAGGTCGGGAACGCAGTCAGGGAATCGGATATATGGACGACGGGACCATGGTTGTCGTGGAGGACACGCGCAATGAGGTCGGAAACACCATCACAGTCGAGGTCACAAGCGCACTGCAGACCAGTGCAGGGCGCATGATCTTTGCAAAGCCCGCAGAATAACCTGTCGCGCACGCCTACCGGAAACAGCAGAAAATCGCTGTTTCCGGCTTTTTGAGTACGGAAAAAAGCATGATCCGAAGATCATGCCCTGTCTGTCCGTTTCACGCCGTCTCAGTATTCAAATACCGTAATGGCAAAGCCCATATTGTCCAGGGATGTAACGGTATTGCGTATTCCGTTCTTCTGCGACACATGCACGGTAATCGGGTCCAGGTCGCCGACATACTCCCTGACAATCTCATATTTCAGGTTTCCGTCTTCAAACACTGCGATATGCGGGTGCTCACTGAGATAATCGATGTATTCCTCAAGGCACAGATCCATTGTGTGCATGGCTGCAGCATTGCCCATACCGACATACCGGAAAGCGCGGAGTTTCACGCCCACACCGGTCTTGTAGCTCTTGTCCTGTGTACCCTTAAGCGGATAGTCAGCCAGCGGGAAGCGGAAAACCATTCCGTATTTCCAGGCATTATTGTACAGCCAGATTCCCTGCTCGCTTTCGAAAAAGCTCATGTTGTTGATCGTGCTGTCACCCTGCTTATAAATACGGACGTCCACTGACAGGCCGGTATTGAATTCACTCGTACCCGGATAATTGACTTCCTTTTTGGCCTTTTCTATCTGTTCGGCTTCGGAAAGGTCCTTGTATTTTGCCATCTTGGCCTGGAACATGTTGTTCTGCTCATCCCATGAACGGTATCCTTCCCAGGCAACATAGTTCTCAAGTCCCTCCGCCTTGGCATCGGCCAGCGCGCGCTGCAGAGCATCCACTGCGACCGGAAGCAGCCGGACTGTATTATCCTTGACCGAGACCTGCCGTTCGGTTGCCCGTGATACACTGACCACGTTTTCTTCCACAAAGTCATTCGGACGGGAATGCCACTCATTCACCAGCAGCATACCGTTGTACATGGCATCCTGGCGGCTGATACTCTCTGTTGCAACATTCTCCAGAGGATAGTTTGTCAGGTCCACAACATCCCATCCGGTCATCTTCTGTTCGGGCCATGCAAGGTTTGCACCGGTGGAAGTCTGTGCATGAAACTCTGCCAGAGCATCCTGATAGGCGGCTTCTGCTTCTTCATTTCTGGCCGTAACTTCATCCGTCATGGTCTTCAGCTGGTCTGCTTTCATGTTCTGGACGACAGAACGTCCATATATACTGCCTCCGGCCAGCAGTCCGAATACAACTGTCCAGACGATCACATGCTTTAACGGATCGCGCTTTTTCTGTTCCTTCATATACACCCTGCCTTTCGCAGTAGGTTTCTCGGCCATGTCTGCACTCCGGTCCATGAACAGACTACACCTTTTTCCCTGTTTGTTTCTCCTTTTTCATCCGAATTCCTGCTTTTTTGCCGCCAGAAATATCTCAAAAATGAAATTAATTGTAAAACTTTTGTCATATTTTCGGATTATGCATTCCTGGTTTGTCTTGACGAACTCACTGTATTTCTCTATAATCCGCCAATACCAATCTTTTCACAGGAGGTTTATGAATATGGCCGGTAAAGAACTGAAGGGAACACGTACGGAAGCGAACCTGATGGAAGCTTTCGCAGGCGAGAGTCAGGCACGTAACAAATACACGTATTTTGCTTCCAAGGCAAAGAAAGACGGGTATGTCCAGATCGCCAAAATCTTTGAGGAAACAGCCGACAATGAAAAAGAGCATGCCAAGATCTGGTTCAAGTACCTTGAGGGTGGCTCAGTCCAGGACACCATGACCAATCTGCTTCAGGCTGCAGAAGGTGAGCATGTTGAATGGACCGATATGTATGCCAGGATGGCCCGGGAAGCCCGCGAGGAAGGCTTTACCGAGATCGCGGAAAAATTTGAGCTTGTCGCTGCCATTGAGAAAGCCCACGAAGAACGCTATCGCCGCCTGATCGCAAACCTGGAAGACGGTCTGGTCTTTTCCCGCGAAGGCGACTGCATCTGGGAGTGCTCCAACTGCGGGCATATCGTCATCGGGCCGAAAGCTCCGGAAGTCTGCCCTGTATGCAATCATCCTCAGAGTTACTTCATGCTCCGCGCAGAAAACTACTGAATCACGCCGAAAACTGCTTCAGGCCAGTCCTGAGGCAGTTTTCATATATCGGAGGTTCTGTTTCAGACAGGTATAAGCATAAAGCCACTGCAAATACTCTTCATGCAGTGGCTTTATGCTTATCCTGAGTATACCTCAGACTTCATCCGATCTCCAGCATTCATGTCGGACACTGCCATCACGGTACACTTCTTCATGATCATCCGGCATTTCATCAGTCTGGCCATCCCGGTCCAGCTGACCTGCTGGAATCTCATCCGCCCATTCATAGGCTTTTTTCTCGTCCCGTCTTCCGGAATATTCGCTCATAACGCTCCCCCTCCTGATGATATGATAGAACGATTCCTCTGATGTAATTATACCCTTTTTCCGTTTTTCAGCAAGGAGTTCCTGCGCTTTTCTGCATGTTTCCCGCAGTTTTCCAGCCCAGGCCCCGGTTCCGCCCGGCAACGCTCTCCATAATGCATGATTGCGGGCAGGTCCACTTTCAGAGAGCTCAGTCCGGGTCATGTACCCAATAGAAAACCGGTACCCCCAGGGCATCATGCCCGAAGGGTACCGGTCCGGTGATCAGGAACGAATAACAGCCTGATAGGCCTGTGCCGCCTTGAGGATCTTGTCCATGGCCCCACTGATCTCCGCATCGGTCAGTGTATGATCCGCCCCGCGGAAAATGAAGGAGAACGCAATGGACTTCATGTTCAGGCCCAGGAGCGGACTCCTGTACACATCGAACATTTTCGCGTCTTCAAGCAGGTTTCCGGCCGCATCAGACATGGCACGCATCAGAGGCCCGACTTCCGTGCTTTCCGGCATGACCAGACTCAGGTCACGGTTGACCGCCGGATAGCGCGGCATGGGTCTGACTTCACCCATGGGTTGCTGAAGCTGCATGAGCAGGTCCACATCCAGGTCAGCCACCAGTGCTCTGGACGGCATATCGAAAGCTTCACGGACATCCGGATGCACTTCACCCAGCACGCAGACTGCCTGTCCATCTGCCTTCAGGACTGCAGAGCGTCCCGGATGCAGGTAGGGCTCAGTATACCGCTCCACAACGGTTTCAATCCCAAGCTGGCCAAGCAGGCGTTCCACAATACCACGCAGGGCATAGAAATCGGTGTTCTTTCCATACATGCCGAGACAGAGGTGCTGTGTTTCCGTCGGCAGACCTTCATCGGTCTTATGGTCCGGATCAAAGACTCTGGAAAGCTCAAACAGCTTCGCATCCGCATTCCCGTGGTTCATATTCAGTGCCAGTGTGCTC
>ONWQ01000220.1 GCA_900321565.1 uncultured Eubacteriales bacterium | reverse complement strand
TTCAGGTAAGGCCTGAATGCCTGATGCTGAATCCACCAGTCAAAGTAAAAAACGGACGGATGATACCGGTCAACCAGTTCACAGCAGCGCAACAGCCAGTCTTCCAGGAACTCCTGGCTGGGCGCCGGTTCAGAGAACAGGTCATGATGATCAGCCGGTTCCGGCATGGCAGGCCAGTACAGATCCTGATTGGTCATGGGATCATGCACATCACTGTCCATCTTTCTGCCGTTGGAAAAGAAGAACCAGTGTTCTGCACGGTGTGAGCTTGCACCCCGGATGAGACCGGCATGATCCCCGGCTTCCAGAAGATCGCCCAGGATATCCCTGTGCGGACCTTTGTCCACGGCATTCCAGGGACTCAGTTCCGTATAATAGTTTGCAAACCCGTCATGATGCTCCGCCACGGGTACCACATAGTCCGCGCCAGCTTCACGAAACAGACGTACCCATTCCCCGGGCTCAAAGTTTTCCATGGTAAAAGCCGGGATCAGGTCCTTGTACCCAAATTCCTTCTGGCTCCCGTATGTCTTTCTGTGATATGTACAGGCAGGATCGCCTTCAATATACATATTCCTGGCATACCAGTCATGGTATGCAGGCACGGAGAAAGGTCCCCAGTGCAGAAAAATGCCCAGCCGGGCCCTGCGATACCAGTCAGGTACCTCATGCCTGCCCAGACTCTCCCAGGTATCCTGATACCTGCCCTCACGGATGTTTTTTTCAATCCTGTCAAGATACTCTTTCCTGTTCATCGTTGCTTCCCTCCCGTTTATCGAATGAATCTCCAGCTGTATGGTACCACACCCCGTTTCTTTCTTCCATGCCTGTTTTCTTTCGTATCTCTCTTGTTTTTACTTTCACAGGCTTCTTTTCATCCCGGAGCACGAATGCTATACTTGATTTACTGCGCACGTGTCACCGGCTGTGAACGGATTCCGTGCGTTCCCGGCACTGGCTGCCGACCCTGCCGGAAGATGATGATTCCAACAAGGAGGCTTGTTTATGATCAAGCTGTACGATACAGGCGTTTATCTCTATGACGGGCATACTCTGTACACGGATGCCCGGCAGCTGACCCATGAAACCGGGCTGACTGCTGACCGGCAGTCAGCAGAGCAGTCAACCATAGCATACGGGATTCTGAAAGCACATAATACCAGTGGGAATATGGACGCCCTGATGCTGAAGTTCGATTCCATGACCAGCCATGATATCACCTATGTGGGAATCATCCAGACAGCCCGTGCCTCCGGCATGACCGCCTTCCCGCTTCCCTATGTGCTCACAAACTGCCATAACTCGCTCTGTGCTGTCGGCGGAACCATTAATGAGGACGATCATAAGTTCGCACTGTCCGCGGCAAAGAAATACGGCGGCATCTATGTACCCGCAAACATGGCCAATATTCACAGTTATAACCGGGAAACCATGGCCGGCTGCGGTAAGATGATCCTCGGCTCGGATTCACATACACGGTACGGTGCACTGGGTACTCTGGCTGTCGGTGAAGGCGGCGGAGAACTGGCCAAGCAACTGGTTGGTCGCACCTATGACTTCGCACGTCCAGGTGTGATTGCCGTATACCTGAAAGGCACACCCCGCCCGGGGATCGGACCGCATGATGTTGCCCTGGCCATTGTCGGCGCCGTGTACCGCAACGGGTATGTGAAAAACAAGGTCATGGAGTTCGTTGGACCTGGTGTGCACGGTCTGAGCATGGAATTCCGCAATGCCGTGGACGTTATGACCACGGAAACCACCTGCTGGTCCTCCATCTGGATCACGGATGAAAAAACAGAAGCGTACCTTGAAATGCACGGACGCGGGGATGCATATACGCGCCTCGAGCCCGGTAAGGTTGCCTATTATGACGGCTGCGTGGAAATCGATCTGTCCAGGATTGAAAGCATGATTGCAATGCCCATGCATCCGTCCAATGTATACACCATCCATGAGCTTCAGGCCAATGCCCGGGATATCCTGCATAAGACGGAAGAGGATGCTAACCGTCAGATTCAGGGCGCACACATGGATCTGCTGAGCAAGTATCATGACGGCGGG
>ONWQ01000454.1 GCA_900321565.1 uncultured Eubacteriales bacterium | reverse complement strand
CCAAGGCGGGCAAACCATGATCAGTCATTGACAGCAGGCTCAGAAAGAGATAAAATATAGTTGTTCGGTATCACTGAAAAGCGTTCCATAGTTTCTATCAGAGCTTTCCTGCGGTATGTGCCCTGCAGAGACCCGCAGCAGAGAAGCTGAAATGATTCGTCTGTGACAGCAGGATTTTCCGGTGTCTGTAATGAGTACGGAAATGAGGTGCATTCATGATTCCAATCACCAACGCCTATGATCCGGGTGAGAACCGGGTCCTGCTTTCCGGAAGCATTCAGATCCTGCATGAACCGACTCCGGAATGGAACTATGCACATCATCCGTTTCTCACACGGTTTCATGACCGCTTTATCCTCACATTTTCCCTGGGACACAACCAGGAGGATGATGTCGGTCAGCGTGTCATGATCACCGACAGTGATGACTTTATACACTGGAGCGAGCCCCGGGAGCTGGCACACCCTGACCGTCCCGGCGGCGTCCTGATTCCCTCCGGCCCCTATGTATGTGAAAGTAGGATCAACCAGTATCTTCTGCAGTTTTCCTACCGGGATGACGTCCTCGTAAACGGCCATCGCCAGAGCGGCAGTGCCGGACGCATCGACTGGTGCTACCGTGTACTCACCAGCAAGGACGGGGAAACCTATCAGCAGGTCGGACGTCTCCCGCGCAATGTCTTTGGCGGAAACATGCCGGTACAGCGTCTGTCCGGCGGTCGGCTCTTTTCCTGCGGTGGTCAGCACGCAGGATGGACTGATGATCCGGAGGGCCTGACGGGCTGGACCGGGGCTGAGATTTTCCCTGATGATTACCCGCGCCGGCTCAGCGCCGAGCATGCACGCCCTCTGCTGCCCGGCGAAGTCGGAGACTTCCGTCTGGAACTCTGTGAAGGTTCTTTCCTGGAGTATGACGATGGTCGCCTGCTGATGCTTCTGCGCTCCGGTACACCATACCTCTGGGCTTCCTTCTCGGAAGACCATGGCACCAGCTGGACACTGCCCGAGCCTACGGACTTCACAGACAACCGGACCAAGTTCTTCCTGGGGCGCCTGCCTGACGGTCGGTACTATCATGTCGGTACACCGGACCCGTTCCCGCCGCGCACACGGCATGTACTGGCGCTTTCCCTGTCCGAAGACGGCAGAAACTTCAGCCGGCACTATCTGCTGGAAAACCGGCAGTTCAAGGGACGCTATCCCGGCCTGGACAAGAACGGAATCTATGGCTACCCCACCTGTGTCGTCCATGACCGGACTCTGTACGTGACCTGTTCCATCAATAAGGAAATGATTGCCGTCATGCACTATGACCTGAATCATGTGTGAGGTGAGTCGCTTGTCAAACCCTGTTGCTGCGCACCGACCCGGCCTGCGCAAACGTTTTATGCGTGCTTTCCAGCGGGATAAATGGCTGTATCTGATCATGCTGCTCCCGCTTGTGTACTATATCCTGTTCTGCTATTACCCCATGTACGGCGTCACACTCGCTTTCAAGCAGTACAAGCCGAAGCTGGGAATCATCGGAAGCCCGTGGGCCAGCGAACATGGCATGAAATATGTGCTTCAGGTCATCCGTGACCCCTATTTCTGGACCGTATTCCGCAATACCATTGTTCTGAATATCGAAAACCTGATCATTACCTTCCCGGCCCCGATCATTCTGGCACTCCTGCTCAACGAGGTCGCGCACCCGCACTACAAGCGTCTCGTGCAGACCGTGACCTACCTGCCGCATTTTCTGTCCACTGTGGTCGTGGTCGGTATGATGAATACCATGTTCAATTCTTCCGGTATCGTCAACCAGATGCTTACCGGTATGGGCATGGAAAGCGTCAACTTTCTCAATGATGCCCAGTACTTCCGCCCCATGTATATCGGTTCCAACATCTGGCAGAGTGTCGGATGGGATACCATCATCTTCCTCTCCGCACTCTCCGGTCTGGACATGCAGCTGTACGAAGCTGCCAAGATTGACGGTGCCGGACGCTGGAAACAGACTCTGCACGTCACAATCCCCGGCATTCTGCCGACCATCATTATTATGCTGATCCTTGCCATGGGGAAAATCATGAATGTCAGCTATCAGAAGATCCTTCTGATGATGACCGGCACCAATCAGTCAGTATCCGACGTGATCTCCACATATGTGTACAGGCGCGGAATTACCAAGGCAGACTTCAGCTATGCAACCGCGGTAAACCTTTTCCAGTCGCTGGTCAGCCTGCTGTTTGTTTCCGTGACCAACTGGATTTCCCGCAGAACAAGCGAGACCTCACTGTGGTGAGAAAGGAGGGAGCACAATGAAAATCAGGGAAGGCGGCCCGAGCCGTGTCCTCTTTCAGATCTTCAATTACGGTTTCCTCTTCCTTCTCATGCTGATCTGTCTGTATCCGCTGTACCTGCAGTTCATCACATCCATCAGTCATGGCCTGGAAGTCATGAAGGGCGGGATCACACTGTTCCCGAAGCAGATCACATTCCAGACCTATACCACACTGGTGCGCGGTGAACTGTTCATGTACATGAAGAACACCATTGTCTATACAGTGGTCGGTACACTGGTCAATCTTATCATGAGCAGCCTGTGTGCCTATCCGCTCTCCCGGAAGACTTTCTCCGGACGCAAGTTCTTTACCGCACTGGTCACGGTCACTCTGTTCTTTTCCGGCGGCATGATCCCGATGTACCTGACCGTCAAGAGTTTCGGGCTTATGGACACCATGTGGGCCCTGATCCTGCCAGGTGCCATCTCCACCTACAACATGATCATCATCCGAACCGCTTTCCAGGCGATTCCGGACTCACTCATTGAGTCTGCCCAGCTGGATGGTGCCAATGACCTCATCGTACTCGCACGCATTGTGGTGCCACTGAGCAAGGCCACCCTGGCCACCATGCTCCTGTTCTACTCGGTCACGCACTGGAACAGTTATTTTGATGCCATGCTCTATATCAACCGCAAAGAGCTCTATCCGCTGCAGATCATGCTCAGGAATATGCTCATCGGCGGACTGTTCAATGAAGAGACCGCCATTGCCGGCGCCAGCGCGGACAGCTTTGCCGTCACGGATGCCACACTGCGCTCGGCAGCCATCATTGTTACCACGCTCCCGATCCTGATCGTCTACCCCTTCGTCCAGCGCTACTTTGTCAAGGGCGTCATGATCGGTTCAGTGAAAGGCTGAATCCCGTACCCAATGGGCACAGCCCATGGAATATATTCTATTTTAAGGAGGAACCCCTATGAAGCCCAGGTCCATACTCGCTCTTGTACTGTCTGTCATGATGCTCATGTCCATGGTCTCCTTTGCAGGCGCGGAAGCAGATACTTCCGGATACCTGTCTGAAGAACTGGCCACACTGCACGTGATGCGCGATGAAAACCCGAACCAGCCGATCAAGACAGACACGCTGAAACTGCAGACCATCAAGGAACTGCTGAATGTGGAGCTTGTCATCGAAGCACCGCCGAAGGCATCCTATACCGATAAGAAGTCCGTTCTGATCGCTACGGACGATATGCCGGACATCATGTATGTGGACTTTGCCGATGTACAGTCCTACGCCCGTGACGGCCTGTTCGTCAACCTGTCCGAACATCGCGACGAAATGCCGCATCTGTTCGCGCTGCTGGATGCCAACCCCAGTCTGGCCATGGCGACTGTAGACGGTCAGTTCTATTCTGCTCCGACCCTCTACCGCTCCAATCCGGACGCCACACGGTCCGGCCAGCTGGTCAACTTCCGCACTGACCTTCTGGAAAAGTATGACCTGCCCACCCCCACTACCTGGGATGAGCTGTACGATGTCATGCTGGCCATCAAGGAAAAGGAACCCGACCTCATTGGCATGACCAACCGCAAGGCCGGCAATACCACCGCAACCCGGAAGCTTCTGGACTGCGTTTCCTTCCCTCTCGGTTCCTATTCCGGCATGTACATTGATCCCGATCTGAATGCCGGCTGGATCTATGGCCCGACCCATGAAAACTTCAAGGAAGTTCTCAAGTACCTCAACAAGCTCTGGGCTGCCGGACTTATGGATCCCGATTATGCATCCATGACCAAGGACCTGTGGCAGGAAAAGCTCTCCTCCGGTCAGGCCATGTGCACCATCGACAATGACGGTGTGGTCCGCAACTTCAATGTTGCCCTCGCCACCATTGATCCGTCCTTCCGCTTCGGCGTCATTCCGACCCTGACCAACAGCCTCGGCCAGACCCGGAACACCAGCTATTCCAATGACCGTCCGGCCAACGCCTTCGTCATTCCCGCTTCCAGTGAGAATGTGGACCTGGCCATCAAGTTCCTGGACTGGTGCTATTCTGAGGAAGGCACCGATGTAAATAACCTGGGCAAGGAAGGCGTCAGCTATGATAACGTAGACGGCGTCAAGACCTTCAAGGAAGAAATCCTGGCCAAGTATGCCGCCAACGGCTCCAACGCCATCTATGACATGTCCTCTGACCTGGGCATCGGT
>ONWQ01000387.1 GCA_900321565.1 uncultured Eubacteriales bacterium | reverse complement strand
GCCACAGGAATAGGCGTTCTTGTAAAGCCCGCTGTTCATGGAAACAGTCAGGTGCCGCAACTTACCTGCAATCAGGGTCCGCGCCTTTGCCGCAGCGAACGCAATGGCACCCGGTTCCGTCACGCCGAGGGCCGGTGCCATGTCATTTTGAATGATCACCGTCAGTCTGTGCATGGTGCGCCTCCTGTCATATCTGCCGGTCCGGGATTTTTCTGCCGCAGCCGGTCTGCGTGTCATCAATCTTCTCAACACTATTTATAGCACATGACCGCGGTTTGTAAATGGATGATTTTATCCATCTCCATGTGTGTTTTGAAGTCGGACTGTTTTTTTCAGCAGGCTAAATTCCGACAATACCGTGCAAAAATCAGACAGGATTGTTTCCCCGGGAGCAAAGGTCTGCCTCTGGGACAGACGAGCGTGAAGGTATAACGTTAAACTCCGGAAGTCAGAAAACCGGGCAGGACCGGAAATCCTGCCCGGAGAATCATGGATATCCCTTCAGCATAGCAGCAGCGCATGAAGCTGGCTCAGCGTGTGCGCCGTGTGAGGTGCGCGCCCAGTACAGGAAGGAGCACCAGCCCCAGGATCAGGACCAGCAGAGAGGGCATGGCGGCATCCGTAAGACGGGCGATCAGGGCACTGGCCAGCGGAGCCACTGCCGTGAGCCCGGTGACTTTCGCCACGGTTTCCGCATCCTTCTTCTGCTTGCTCCGGCTTCCCGATGCATGGTACCGTGGGATGAGACGGACATCCTTCTTTTCAGCCAGGATGCCCGCATAGAGGAACAGTATGGCTGCAAACGCAAGCATGAGTATGGCGTATTCTTCCATAGACCCTCCACTTCGCAGAAGACTGCGCGGCCTGCTTACTCGCTGACCGTATATCCTGTGAGCTCAAACAGTGTGTCATCCACATTCGCATCCATGACACGGATGGTATAAACAGATGTGCCCAGCCGGATCCCGGCGGATTCAGGATGGATTTCCTCGCAGGTCACCAGGCGGCCATCCCGGTCAAAGGAAAAGACATAGGTGGACTGATATGCATTCCGGGCGGGGAAGATTTCCGCCTCCAGGGTCTGTCCGTCCATCTCGCGTGTCTCGCGGGTAAAATCCGTGCGTCCGGCATTCTCGCGGATGGCGGCATAGAGGGTGTCCATCATCAGTGCATCCTGACTGATGGCATCGGAACCGGCGGAGGTGACTTTGGTGGCTGTGCCCTTCTTCGGGGACAGGGAATAGGCGACCCCGTCACGGAACAGGACGGCTGTGGAATGTCCCTCTGCATCAGCCATCGGGATCACGCGCAGGGAGTAATAGAGTCCGCCCCGGCCCTGAACCGTGTACACCTCTTCGGTACCGATATACTCATGAAATACAGTATAGATCATATGGACTCCGGTCCCGGTATCAAGATTCTGAGACAGTGCATGCAGCCAGGAATCCGGGGCAGCCTGGTCCGCTGCATACTGTGCCATGAATTCGTCATAGCTCATGGCGGGGAAGGCCGAGGTATCCGCACCGGGCAGGGCGTAACAGAGAATCATTTCACCCGTGCCGTACAGGTCCAGCTGAAGTATGCCTCCGCTGAGAAGACCGGTGACGGCATTGCCGTCGGCCAGAACCAGGGACAGGGCTTCGCCGTCCAGGACCCACTCTGCAATCTCCATATTGTCTTCGTCAAAGGTCACGGAACCATGACCGCCGGCAGTCAGTGTGATGATGGAGCGCATGTCCAGGGCCACTGCCTGGACCAGGTAGTTCCCGTTCCTGACGGCAAACAGGGCATATTCCTGCTCGCTCTCTGCATGGGCACCCATTGCGCCGCAGCACATAAGCAGGATGCAGAGCAGGATCATATAGAGTTTCATCAGGGTTCCTCCTCATTCATTCAGGACGGATACATATGGTTTCATCCGGAACCGGTTCGTAAAAATCGGTGCGTGTCGTTCTGTCGTGTCGGTCCATTCAGTCATTCATACACTTTTCCATTGTTATTCTACCTGAAAACCGGAAGTCTGAACATGGAGTCACACTTTTTCTCATTGCCGGATTCTGTGCCGGCATGACGCAAAGAAAAGGCTGAATCAACTCTGGCAGAGTTCTTCTGTGGCCGGAGCAACGATGATACAAAAGAATGGGAACCATGCAGTAAATAAGGGGGTTCAGCATGGATGCTGATGTGATGCAGAGAAGCAATTCCGGCTGCCGGGAGGGCAGAAAACCAGGGCAACTGTCAGAAACGGACTGTTTTCAGGAGTGCATCATGAAGGCCGTCCGAAAGCTTTCCGGCCTGGCAGTGTGTTTTCCTGGGTATAAAAATCTGGTATAATCTGGTATATCCAGAATGTGCTCGTTTCACAATCATGTACCGACCCTGGTTCCGGAGGTCAGACATATGCTGTCGCAGCGAATCACAGACCTGTTTCACCTGCTGCAGTGCACGAACTCAGATATTGCACGGTATGCAGACTGTTCACCATCCAATATTTCCAGACTCAAAAGCGGACTCCGCTCGCCGGAGCCGGGCAGCCGGTCCCTGGTGCGTCTGGCACAGGGCATATACCGGTATGCAGAGGAGGAGGACATACTGCCTCTGCTCCGGGAGGTATGCGGGACTGAGGATACGGAGATGGAAACTCTGGTCCCCGGTATCATCCGATGGCTTTATGACGAGCAGGCGTATCAGATGCCGTCCGGGATCCAGCCCAGAAGCCAACGCGAACAGGCAAGGCGCCTCCGCAACTTCGGCATGCGCCTCGACCGGATTATGACCCTGCTGGAATACACAAACGGCCGACTGGCGGCCGACCTGAATGTGGATGCATCCCTGGTCAGCCGGTATCGTGCCGGCATCTATCATCCGAACCGGAACGTGCAGATCCGCGACCGGCTGACCGCTCTGCTGCTGACCCGTGCGGAGAAGCTGGGGCGGCTGGATGCCCTGGCCGAACTGAGCGGTACGGAGCCGGGAGCCCTGTCCGAGGCAGGCCTTGCTTCCTGGCTCTATGCTTCCGGCAGGAATCAGTTTTCTGAGATCGCGGAGTCCATTCTCCGCTCCATGGATGCCTTCGTCCCGGGCCAGGGGATCCAGTCCGGGGCGCCGGAGATCCCGGATGTCCCGGAGGTTCCGCGTTACTGGGGGACCGACGGCCTTCGCCAGGCAGTGGTGCGGTTCCTGCAGGATACAGCCCGGGAAGGCGGGAAACTGCTGCTGTATTCGGATGAGCCCATGGAATGGATGAGCGGGGACAGGGAATATTTCACGCTCTGGGCATACCTCATGGTCCGCTGCATACAGAAAGGGGTTCGTATGCGGATCATCCATAATCTGGAACGCGGAAGTGCAGAAATGGCTTCTGCCATCAGCGGCTGGTTTCCGCTGTACAGTTCCGGCATGATTGAACCCTATGTGTTCAGCCGGTCACGGAACCCGAGGTTCTGCCATACCGTGTTCCTGCGTCCGGGCTCCGCGGGGATTCTGGGCGTATTCCCGACGGATGCGGGAGAAAACCGGTGGTATGAATATATCGAGGATCCGGAGCGCCTCACCAGCCTGAAAGAGGGCTTCCATGTCATGCTGCATGGTGCGACCCCTTTCCTGAGAACCTATGCGGCAGGCGATCCCGAAGTGTTCCGCGCGCTGACCCCGGGACGCAGCCTGAAGGCTTCCTCGATCCTGAGCGGGCTTTCCGTGGGCAGTATGCCCGAAACCCTGCCTGAACGCATCCTTAGCCGGGCCGGAATCCGGGACAGCTGGAAAGACAGGGCCGTGGCCTATGCCCGGGCAGCCCGGGAACAGATGCGACAGGCACTGGAACGCGGAGAACTGTATGAAACCCTCTGCCTTCCGCAGCCGGAAGACGTGCGGGCGGGCAGGGTACGGGTCAATCTGGAAATGGAAACCGGTGGTCTTTCCCTGAACTATACCGTGCAGGAGTATGCGGAACATCTGAGCAGTGTATCGGAACTGCTCCGGCAGCAGGAGCGGTATCATGTCACGCTTCTGCACTTTACACCGTTTCAGGACCTGCAGGTGTATGCCCTGCAGGATGCCGTGGCGGTCATCCGGTGCAATACCCCCTGCGCGGCCTTTGTGTTCGAGAACAGCACACTAGTGGAATCGGTTGCCGGGTACTGTGAAACGCTGAGGACCCAGTTTGCGACGGAAAAGGAGAACGTACTCCGGGTCCTGGAAGAGCTGAGGCGGGCGTGCGGTCTGCCGTGACGGAAAGCCGGAAAACTTCAGGGATGCCAGGAAAGAGACTGTGAAAGGAAAGGGACTGTCTATGAATATCATCGATACCCACGTTCATCTGATTCAGACCATAGCAGGGACCGGTGCCGGTGGAGAACTGCGCCATATCGGGAACGGCATGGTGCAGTATGCCAGCGGGGAAACCTTCCGCGCACTGCCGGAAGAGTACGGCAGCGGGGTTGTGACAGCGGAGGATATCCTGGCGGTCATGGACGCGCACCAGGTGGAAAAGGCTGTACTGCTTCAGGGAAACTATTTCGGTTTCCAGAACCTGTATTCATATAATGCGCAGGAAACGTATCCTGACCGGTTCAGAACGGCTGCGTCCTATGATCCGTACTCACGCTTCCGCGATCAGATCCGCAGACACCTGTTTGAGGAACTGGGCATCGGGATTGTCAAGTTTGAGGTCAGTACCGGGTCAGGCCTGATGAGCAATCATCCGACGTTTCCCCTGGACGGGGACAGGATGCAGGAAGAATACAGGTATGCCGCAGACCATGGCCTGATCTTTGTTGTGGATATCGGGAAACCGGGAGCTGAGAGCTGGCAGGTGGACGCACTGGCACGCGTGGTCCGCCAGTATCCGTCCATGGCCTTCGTGGTCTGTCATCTTCTGGCCCCGTCACGTACAACGGAAGCAGCCATGCTGGAAGGCATACGGAAACTGGCACTGCCGAATGTATGGTTTGATCTGGCCGCACTTCCGCACAATATCCGTCCGGAAGAATACCCGTACGAAACGGCCCAGCGATATGTGTATGATGCATCCCGGATCACGGGCACGGAACGGATCCTGTTTGGTTCCGATATCCCGTCCACACTCAAGGAAGACAGCTACGCGCACCTGGTCGGATATATCTCGGAGTCCCCGCTTCTGACCGCGCAGGAGAAACAGAACATCCTGTATGATAATGCGCAGGCACTGTTTTTCAGGGGCTGAAGAATATACCGGGAAGGGGACTGCATGCAACGGGCGGAAGGCCTGATTGCATGCAGCCGGAAAGTCTGTATGCGAAACCGTCCATCCGAGCAGAACACTCTGGAAGCAGAAAAAAATCCGGACCTGCAGGCGGGAACCTGAGGTTCGGATTGAGTTGGCTTACCGGACAAAACAGGGCTTTTTATGGTCATATTTCCAGCCCGGAATGAGGTACTGCATGGCGACCGCATCATCCCGGTCATGCGTGGGCAGACTGTTGTACAGCCGGTTGGCTTCTTCCACCCGTGCCATATTGAGTGTGACACCCAGACCCGGCTTTTTCGGAACCTGCAGTTTTCCGCCGATAATCTGCGGAGTGTCTTCCAGCAGATTCTGGCCATCCTGCCAGATCCAGTGCGTGTCCAGCGGTGCCACGCGGCCGACGGCTGCTGCGCCGACCTGTGCAAAGGCTGCCAGTGTGATATCAAAGTGATTATTGCTGTGGATGCCAAAGGTGAGCCCCCAGGTATCCAGGAGCTGGCTCATGCGCACGGCACCGTCAAAGCCCCAGAAATGCGGGTCCGCAAGAATGATATCGCAGGCGTTGAGGCTGACGGTGTGATAGAACTGACGCCAGTCTGTGGCAATCATATTGGTTGCCACCTGGAACTGCGTGGCATTCTTGAACTCACGCATGATCTCACGTCCGCTGAAGCCTGCCTCGGGTCCGCACGGGTCTTCCATGTACGTGATGATTCCGTGCATGTCACGGCACAATTCAATGGCTTCCTTCAGGCTCCAGGCTCCGTTGGGATCAATGTTCACGCGCGCATCCGGGAAGCGCTTTTTCACGGCGCGCACGGCTTCCATCTCTTCTTCGCCGCGCAGGACACCACCCTTGAGCTTGAAATTGCGCATGCCGTATTTCTCTGCCACGGCTTCGGCTTCTTCCACAATGCGCTCAGGCGTCAGGATCTCCTCACGGCGCAGACGGAACCATGGGTCCGGGCTGTCACTTTCATCCATGTACTGCATGGCCCCGGCCGGTGTCTTGTGTCTGTCGGAGACATAGAACAGATACCCGAGTACTTCCACCTCGTCCCGCTGCTGGCCTTCACCGAGCAGCTGGCACATGGGGACCTCGAGATACTGGCCCAGCAGGTCAAGCATGGCACACTCAATCGCCCATTCACTGCGTACAACATACTTGAGCTTGGCAATATCCAGGGTCTGGATTCCCTCATCTGCATCGTCCGAATGCGGATTCACAGCCCTGTGAATGCGCTGCAGTACTTCCCGGCTTTTCGAAACCGGCATGCCTTCCACCAGAGGACGCATGGCCATCAGACCGTCATGCGTGTAATCGCCGCCGTGGATTTCACCGATGCCGGTATGCCCGGCTGAATCCTTCAGGATGACCAGATTGCGTGTGAAACAGGGCGCATGACATCCGGACAGGGTCATCAGCATACTGTCGTACCCTGCAACGGGGATGACCTGCATGCTCGTAATAACGGGTACATTGCTCATGAATATGCACTCCTTTGCATGCTCCGTCTGCACTCTGCCGGGATGCGACAGAGGTGAGAAGTGTTTTCTGCTGTGCACGGAACGATCCGGAATCAGTTGTTGGCAGGGTCCGCCATGAAGGCCAGCAGATCATCGCGCTTCTTATCCATGTACTGGCCCCAGGCACTGCTGTCGAGAAACGGGTTCGGTCCGTCCGGATGCTCGAGCTGTTTCTGGCGGCGGCCCATGGTGTCATTGTTGATGGTATGGTTGCCCAGAAAGAGCTCGACTTTTTCATTCCGTGTGCGGGCCAGGGAGTTCAGATAGATCTGCCGGGTTCTGTATTCCGGGTCCCCGATCTCAATCAGGTAATCCTTCTGAAGCGTGTTGAAACCAAAACCGCCATAGTAGCCGCAGCGTACGGTTCTGTCTCCCTCATGCGCGTCAAAGAAACAGGAGATGACGCCCATGGTGTGCCCGGGTGAGAGATAGAACTG
>ONWQ01000031.1 GCA_900321565.1 uncultured Eubacteriales bacterium | reverse complement strand
GGCAGGGTGCGTCCTGCGCATCCGAAAAGACTTCACGGTAGTGCATGAACAGAGCGGGCACGGCATGACGGAATCCATAGATGGACTGTTTCACGTCCCCGACCATGAACAGCTGATGTCCGGGCCCTGTCAGGGCATGGATGATGGCATCCTGAATCTCGGACACATCCTGGCACTCGTCCACATAGACGTAGCGATAGCGTGCCAGCAGTTCATCCCGCTTATCCGGATCCGACATGACCCGGTAGGCAGTCTGTTCCATGTCCGAGTAATCAATGGTTCCGGTCTCCAGCTTGGCGCGCTCATACCCCCGTGCAGTCTCCCGCGTGAGAATGCCAAGGCCGTGCAGCAGCTGAAGAATCCGCGGTGCGTACGGGTCAGGGTTCAGAAGCGGTTCCAGCCGCGCTGCTGCCTCGGCAAGGACACCGTCGGCATTCTTGAAGCGGTTTCGCGCGGTCTTCATTTGATCGTTCCAGGCTTTGGTATCATCGTCGAGTCCGCGGACAGAGGGAGCTTTCATGAGGCTTTCCCTGGCTGAAACAATCAGCGTGTGCTTCAGTACCGGGTCCGTGAGCGCGGGGCAGTCCTGAGCAAGTGCGGAGAGGATCTGCCGGTCGCTTTCCACCACAGGTCTGTATTTTTCCAGTGCCAGGGGATCCTCCATCAGTTTGGACTCCTGATCCAGCATCTCCGGGATGGAAAGCAGGTCCAGATCCACTGCCCGGACAATCTCCTGTTTCCAGTCATCCAGTGGCAGCGACTGCACCATCTTCTGCAGTTTTTCCATAGGTCTGGGAACGCCCATGAGTGCGGAATACAGATCACGCACCATCTGCTTGATCTCCTCAAGATCAAACGCGCCGAGGAGTGCATGCACATCCTTCTTCTCCGCATCAGGCAGGGGACTTTCCTGTGAGAGCATGCTTTCTGTGGCATCGACAAGTGCCTCATCCAGCATCCGTATACGTTCGCTTTCCTTGAGCACGCGCGGTTCCATGGTTGCGTCCGTATTGTCATTATATTCCTTCAGCAGCTGCTGGCAGAACGCATGAATGGTGCCGATGGTTGCGCTTTCCAGTTCACTGAGTGCTTTCATGGCTTCCGCACCGGCCTGCTCTTCCAGCAGGCTCCGGAGCTTTTCCTTCATATTGCGTGCAGCATCATTGGTGAAGGTGAGGACCAGAAATTCGGAGATGGAACTTCCGGGTACATTCAGTATGGTGTGCAGGATTTTCTGCACCATCACGGTGGTTTTACCGGAGCCCGCGGCTGCAGAGGTCAGGATCTCCTGATTCCCGGCCTCAATGGCTGCCTGCTGATCTGCATTAAACCTGGGCACTTTCTGCACCTGCTCTCTATGATCGATACTCTGTATTGTACTGTGCAGGCTGCAGAAGATCAAGAACGCTGTCAGGACAACGCGCTGCATACTGTGCAAGTCAGGAAAATCATGGTAGAATCAGGAACGTTAGGTTGTGCAGCAACAAAGTCCTGGATCCTTATCAATAGTGTTCAGGAAAACTGCCGGTTCATCGGAGGGATGCCAGTGGCTGATATTCTAGACTTGATCCTGGGTATGGCGGATGTTTTTGTGGACATTGCATCTGCAGTCATAAAAAGGTTCAGAAAAAACAGAAGGAACGGACAGCAGGAAGAGAACGGACAGTCCGGAAAGATAGAATCGTGAAAAGACCAGTCGGGGAGGCGTGCGTATGAACAAGGAATTTCTGTGGGAACTTCTGTCCACCGGCTCAGTATCGGGCAATGAGGTGGAACTGGAAAAGAAACTCTATGACTATATGCAGGACAAGGCTGACCAGGTGCGTGTGGATGAACTGGGGAACGTGACGGCTGTACTGAATCCAACGGCATCCTTCCGGGTTCTGCTCGCCGGACACGCCGATGAGATCGGGCTTATGGTCACGGCTGTGGGGGAAGATGGTACACTGATGGTTACGGACATCGGTGGCATCTATACCAGCACGTACCCGGGGCATAAGGTGCGTATCTATACAAAGAACGGTGTGCTGTACGGTGCCGTGGCCAATTCACGGGAGATCGCCAAAAACAGTGAGCTGAAAGCCTCCGACCTGCGGATTGACATTGGTGCCACAAGCCGCGAGGATGCGCTGAAATATGTGGAGCTCGGGGATACCGTAACATTCGATACCGATGTGCGTGAACTCCTCAATGGCTGTATCACCGGCCGGGCACTGGATGACCGGATCGGTGCGTATATCGTGATGGAAGCACTGGCCAGGGCAAGGGAAAAGGGCGCTGGGGTCGGCTGCTACGCCGTGGCGACAACAGGCGAGGAGACCACGGGAAACGGTGCCTACTTTACGGCCTCCAGAGTAAAGCCGGATATTGCCATTGCCGTGGATGTCACCTATACATCCGACAACTGCGGAAT
>ONWQ01000217.1 GCA_900321565.1 uncultured Eubacteriales bacterium | reverse complement strand
GCCAGAGCGGGAATGCTCATGCATCCCATCAGCAGCATTGCGGTCAGGATGAGAGAAAGCAGTTTCTTCATGAGAGTAGCCTCCTTTTTTGGTTCATGCCGGCCTCGCCGGTCTTTTTGTCAGTGCCATCTTATCAGTTTTATGATTCCGCCTGCTATCAACTTTCTGCTCAGAACTATCAGTTTTCTGCGTTTTTTGTCATGAATCATGTGGCATCCGGTCCTGTTGCTTCCATATGTACTATGAAAAACCGTTTTTTCCTGACAGATCTGCCGGAAAACTGACAATATACGGCAGAAATATGATAGTTTTCCGACATGGCTTCCTGATATCATGAACCTGCAAATCAAACGTTCTGATCATAAAGGAGGAGATTTCTGTATGGTCCGCAAGGCTTCTGAAAAGGCTGTCGCCCCGTCGATCACCCAGCGCAGCCGGAAGAATGCACGTATCCGCCAGTTTATTCCGCTGTATCTGATGCTCCTGCCGGGCGTCATTTACCTGATCATCAATAATTACCTGCCCATGGCCGGGCTTCTGCTCGCCTTCAAGAAAGTGAACTACTCGCTGGGCTTCCTGGCCAGTCCCTGGGTCGGGCTGAACAATTTTACCTTTGTGACCAAGACGCATGACGCCGCGCTGATCTTCCGCAACACGATCCTGTATAACATTGCGTTCATTATTCTGGGGAATCTTCTGGCGATCACGGTGGCGATCGCGCTTGAAACGGTCACCGGCAAGCTGTTCCGGAAAACCAGTCAGATTGTCATTCTGATCCCCTACCTGCTTTCCACCATTATTATCAGTTATATCGTCATGGGGTTCCTGAGCCACTCCAATGGTTTCATCAACAAGTCGATCATTGAGCCGCTGGGCGGCAAGGCGATCAGCTGGTACAACCAGCCGAAGTACTGGCCGTACATCCTGACGATCGTGTACCTGTGGATGAGCTTCGGATACTCCTCCATTCTCTACTACTCGAACCTTCTGGGTATTGACAAGAGCCTGTATGAGGCCGCGGTCATGGACGGTGCCGGGACATGGAAGCAGATCGTGCATGTGACGCTGCCGTGCCTGAAGCCGACCATTATCACACTGGTGCTGCTGGCTGTCGGCCGGATCTGCTATTCGGATTTCGGTCTGTTCTATCAGGTGCCGAACCGGTCGGGCATGCTTCTGTCCACCACGCAGACGATCGATACCTATGTATACCGGTCGCTGCTGGAGCTCAATGATATCGGGCGCTCCTCCGCCGCGGGTTTCCTGCAGTCCATTCTCGGGTTTATCTGCGTCTTCACGGCGAACCTGGTTGTGAGCAAGATTGACAATGAAAGCGCGCTGTTCTGATGCGGGCAGAAGAAGGGAGAGATTGTAATGATTACGAATAACAAAGCGTTTAAAATCGTCATGTATGCACTCCTGATCTTTCTGATCATTGCCTGCGTCATGCCTTTCTGGATGCTGTTTGTGTCTTCCCTGACCAGTGAAACCGCACTGGCCAAGACCGGGTACAATTTTGTGTTCACGGAAACCAGCACGGCTGCCTATGAATACCTGTGGGGCGTGCGCGGGTCCATTCTGCGCGCCTATGGCATGAGCGTTCTGATCACGGCCATCGGTGTTTCCTGCAATGTGGTGCTCACCGTGCTGTTCGCGTACCCGCTCAGCCGCAAGGACCTGCCCGGGCGCAAGGCGATTTCCTTCTTCCTGTTCTTTACCATGCTCTTCAACGGCGGTTTCGTGCCGACCTACATGGTCTATACACAGGTGTTCCACTTCAAGGACAGCCTGGCGGGCATGATCGTACCCTACCTTCTGATGAATGCCTTCTATGTCATGATGATGCGCACCTACATCACCACCAACGTGCCCAATGAGGTCAATGAAGCGGCCAAGATTGACGGAGCCACGGAAGTGCAGTGTCTGACACGGATCATTCTGCCCATGAGCAAGCCGATCATTGCGACCATTGCGCTGATGGCTCTGATCGCCTACTGGAACAACTGGACCAATGGTATCTATTTCATCACCGCACGCACGGACCTGTACGGGATCCAGAACTACCTGACCAGTGTCATGAACAATGTGTCGTTCCTGCAGACGCACTCCATGGGCAATGGTGTGAACTTCAAGATCCCCAATGTGAGCGTCCGGATGGCCATTGCAATCCTTGCGGTCATTCCCGTGCTGCTGATGTATCCCTTCTTCCAGAAGTCCTTTGTCAAGGGCATTACCCTGGGCTCGGTCAAGGGCTGAGCAGAATATGACAGGACAGGCGTCGCCTGCCCTGCCTTTCCGTATACGGAAGGAGGATCCTTATGAACCAGCTGACGCTCCCGGGACTGTTCCGGGATGGTATGGTGCTCCAGCGGCAGAAACCGGTCTGCATCTGGGGACAGTGTGAAACGGCGGGCCCGGTGGCGGTCTCGCTGAACGGGGCCACCGCGCTCGCACAGGTGCGGGACGGCAGGTGGCAGACGTATCTTCCGCCCATGCAGGCCGCGACAGGACTTACACTGCGGGTCCAGGCCGGAGAAAGCAGTATCTGCATCCGGGATGTGGCCATCGGCGAGGTGTGGCTCGCCGGCGGGCAGAGCAATATGGAGTTCCTTCTGCGGGATGACGCGGAGCGGACCGATGCCTGCCTGATCACGGACGCGGACATCCGGTGCTACGAGGTGCCGAAGGTTGCCTACGAAGGGCAGGAGAAGGACCGGGACTACAGTCAGGTCGGGCTCTGGCGCAAGGCAGGCCCCGGGGACTCGGAATACTTCACGGCCGTGGGGTTCTACTTTGCCGTCCGGCTGAAGGAGTCCCTGGACGTGCCCGTCGGGATCATCAACTGCACCTGGGGCGGGACTTCCGCTTCCGCGTGGGTGGACGAAGAGGACCTGTCCGGTGAACTGGAGTTCTTCCTGAAGCGCGCACGGGAAGCCCGGGCCAGACTGGATCCGACGACGGAGCTGGAGGAATACAGGAAAATCCAGCAGATGATCGACGCCATGCCGCCGATGAATGCGAAGGTCAATGAACAGCCGCTGGTGGCGGACGCAGGCATGCAGGCGGCCATGGAGCACATGGACCGGTATAACCTGTGCGCGTACTCGCCGTTCCGGCCCGCCGGGCTGTACCATACCATGCTTCGGCGCATTGTGCCCTGTACGGTGCGCGGAATCCTCTGGTACCAGGGTGAGTCGGATGAGTACTACGGCGGGCTGTTTGAGCCGCTGACCCGGGCGCTGATCCGGAAATGGCGCGCTTTATGGGGAGAGGAACTGCCTTTCCTGATGGTCCAGCTGCCGCCTTTTGAGCAGATGATGGAACCGCTCGACTTTGTGCCCATCCGCCGGATGCAGGCGCGGATCGCCGCGGACACGCCGCATGTGCACCTGGTCTGCGCCATGGATGCGGGACTGCGCTATGATGTGCACCCGAAGCACAAGAAACCCATTGGTCAGCGTCTGGCGCTGCAGGCGCTGCATCATGTCTACGGGCTGCCGGTCGAGTCTGAATCGCCCGCCGCACGGGGCATACGCCGCGAGAAGGATACCCTGATCATCGACTTTGCAGACGGCGAGGGCCTGCATGTGCAGGGTTCGGCGCCCGGCACCCTGGACCTGACAGTGGACGGAGCGGACGTGACCGGGTTTGAGGCTTTCCTGCGCGATACGTGTCTCATCATCCGGGACGCGGCGCTCACAAACGCGCACAGCGCGACCGTGCGCTTTGCCTCACGGCCGTGGTGTGAGGATACGCTCTATAACCGGGCAGGTCTGCCCGCCTTCCCCTTTGAACTGACCTGGAAAGAATCTTAATACAGGAGGAGATCAAACATGAACCCTTATGTTTTTGAAGACAAGCGGCCCGTGGTGGAAACCCGTCAGGGCAAGCTCCGCGGCATTACCTACGGAAACATGAACATCTTCATGGGTGTGCCCTATGCGCACGCGAAACGCTTTCAGATGCCCGAGGAAGTCGAGCCCTGGGAAGGCATCCGGAACGCGTATCAGCACGGGCCCATTCCCATGCAGGCCATGACCACGAAGCCCTTTTTCTATCACAGGGGGATTCATGTACTGCAGACCCAGTCTGAAGACTGCCAGAACCTGAACATCTGGGCGCCCAGGCATGACGACGGCGTGAAAAGGCCGGTCTTTGTCTGGATCCACGGCGGCGGCTTTTTCGGCGGCAATGCCTATGAAGAGGTCTCCTTTGACGGGTTCCGCTTTGCCCATGACGGGGATGTGATCTTTGTATCCATCAACCATCGTCTGAACGTGCTGGGGTACCTGAACCTGGAGGACTATGGTAAGGAGTTCAAACATTCCGCCAATGTGGGTATCTTTGACCTTGTGGTCGCCCTGAAATGGATCCATGAGAACATTGCCGTCTTCGGCGGGGATCCGGAAAACGTCACCATCTGCGGACACTCCGGCGGTGGCGGAAAGGTGCAGTGCCTGCTGCAGATCGAGGAAGCGGTCCCTTACTTCCAGCGCGCGGTCTGTCTCAGCGGTGCCCGGGCCGGCCTGGCCTCGCCCAATGACACCCGGGAGAACAGCCGCAAGACCGCCAAAGCAATCCTGGACGAGCTGGGCATCACCCGGGAGAACATTCAGAAGATCTATGATGTGCCCTACGCGGACATTGTGGACGCCTGCTGGAAGGTCTCGGATCCGTTCCATTTCTCCCCGGTGCCCAATGATGACTTCCCCGGGTTCCCGGCACTGACCCACCTGATGCCCTTCTCCAAGGACAAGCCCATTCTCTACAGCACCATGATCGGGGAACTGCCCATCTGTGACCTGACCGGGGACCAGAAGGAAGCCATGACGGAAGACGACTGGATGGCCTTCTTCCGGGACCGCTTCGGCGAGCACACGGACAGGGTCATTG
>ONWQ01000215.1 GCA_900321565.1 uncultured Eubacteriales bacterium | reverse complement strand
GTGTTTCTGCGCCGGCAGACATGGTGCAGGATTTACTTTAGTTTCCTACGTTTCAGCACAACCTTCCCGGTTACATTCATGATACAGGGAGTGCATAACCCGATGTTTTGAGCAGGTTCTCATCCAGCAGACCTTCATTCAGCACAAGCTGACCATTGATCCAGACCTTCTCAATACCAAAAGCTGCCTGCTGATCCGGGTGTGCATTTTTCAGTGCAGTTTCATCAAACACAGTCAGGTCAGCGAAATATCCTGGCTTCAGATACCCACGTTCTCTGAGCATGAACCGGTCAGCTGTTGCACCGGTCATCCGTCTGATTGTTTTGGGCATGGTATCCCCTGTACCGAGCAGTGAATCCCTCAGGAACTTGGGAAAGCAGTCATATATAGCCGGGTTTTGCACACCATGTTCCTCGACCCATGCATCTGTCATATACAGACAGTGTTCATTATGCTCAAATTCACTGATCACTTCCGGCGTCGAGTAGGGCCCCATATTGACTCTGCCCTGAAAATGGCTGGTTTCGCAAAGCATCAGATAGGCCTCCAGATCGCTCAGCTTCTCTTCCCGTGCAATCTCGTGAACGGTTTTTCCCTCAAAGCGTTCATACCCCGGTCCAATATATGCGACCTGAATATCCTTGAAGCCAAAGCCAAGCAGCATACTGGATGCCTTCACCAGGACAGCAAGTTTCAGCCGGTTCAGTGGCTTTTTCTTTTCCGCTTCTGACATAGCCTGATACCAGGCCGGAAGAATAACCGTTATGACAGATACGCCAACACATTCGTTGTAAATATCAAACATGACATCCACGCCTTCCCTGCGCAGCTGTTCCATCATGTCCATGAGTTCACGCTTGGCACCAAATGAATTCCTGCCCACGAAAATTGCATGTGAATACTGGAGTTTCAGATGGGTGCCCCGGGATATCTCCACAAGTTCATCAAAAGCACGCAGAAGATGTGACCGTCCCAGAAGCTGCGGATAGGCCATTGATACTTTGGATTCTGCCCTTGGATGCACAGTCAGTGGTTTATTGTATTTTACACACAGTGCTGCAACTTTTTTGAGTTCTTCAACGTCTGCATACAGACCTGGTTTATACATCATGCCAAGAGACAGGCCAGCAGCCCCCTGTTGCAATGCCTTTTCCAGAATTGCCAGCATGGTCTTTTCTTCCGTTTCAGTCAGCGGACGGTTCTCATTGCCGCCTGCTGCAGCGCGGGCCGTGCAGTGTCCTGCAAGCACAGCCATATTACAGGGCATGCGATGATCCACAGCTTTGAAAAACGCATCAACTGTTCCAAAATGACCTTTTGTTCCGGAAAAATTAAACAGGCCACCACCAAGGTCCGACAGATTCGCTGAAGCCTCATCAAAGCCAACTTCCGAAACGCCACAGTTGCCTGTTATAAACGTGGTAATCCCCTGCCGGATAAACGGACTGAAGTAAGGCAAGGGCTGTTCCTTGATTGCAAACCAGTCATTATGAGAGTGTTCATCAATGAATCCCGGTGCAAGAGATTTACCGGTCAGGTCCACAACGATGTCTGCCGGTTCATGGATTTCTGGAGCAACAGAGGCAATTCTGTCATCACGAACCAGAACATCCCCAACCCAAGACTCCGCCCCTGTTCCATCGTAAATTCTGGCATGCTTCAGCAGCTGTGTCATCTGATACTCCTCCTGCAATAACCATTACGGCTTTCCAGTCCGCCCATGGTATGAGTACGTCACGCCAGCCCGGACAGAAATCTGCCGTCCATGAAAAACTTTCAGTAAAAAAGCGGCATACGCCGCTTTTGTTCATTGGTAAGCCCCAGAGTGCCGGTGCCCTCGTTTTTTCACCCGCTATGAATAACGGGCTGGCTCCCTGCCGCATACCTTTGTCGTCCCCTGGCGTCAAAGACGGGGGCATGACATTGTATACCATGGACCCGGGTGCCATTTGATGAAGTGTGGGGAAAACCGAAAAGCTGCCGCACACCCCAGGTAGTTACCTGTTGATGAAATTATACGGGGTCATTCTGACCGTGTCAAGCACTTTTTTGGTCGTTATTCTGCCAAAAAGGCCATGATTCCAGCATTACTGAACGCTGCAAAAACCATATCATTTCATGCTCAGCCATCAGAAGTGTCATACAGTCAGAAGTGCCGGCCGCCTCCACCATGTGTCATGCCTCCGGAGGAACGATGGACACTGCTGCCTCCCCTGCCTCCAACACCTCTGCCTCCGGCAGGAGGATTGCTTTGTCGCCTGTATCTTCGTACACTCTCCCGGATGAACCTGAACTCATTAACAGTAAAGTTTACCTTTCTGTCCCTTGGATCATACCGGTATGTGCCACCCCGTAATGTATAGGCTCCCGAAATCAGAAAATATACAAGTATTGCCACCATGAGACCGGCCAATGCGGCAACACCCGTCTCAGACGGTGTAAGTCTGTTGTACACACCGCTCAGCCGCTGGCCGGTTTCAGAATCGAACCGGAATGCACCTTCCTCAATACCTTTGTCCAGGTACTGAATCACCCTGTCCAGTTCCCGGATCATGGCCCTCCCATAGGCCCCTTCGGCCAGTTGTTCACTCGCTGCAGAAAGAATTGCATCAATCCGCTGATCGGTCAGAAAATCAATCATGGTTCCTGCCGTCGAGATGTAATTGAAGCGATTCGTCATATCCAGAAGCAGGATCAGACCCGAACGATCGTTTCCAAGTCCATATCCATGATCTTCGTAATATCTGTCAGCGTAGTCAACACTGATTCGGTCATTGCCTCCGCTGTATGGCACAGAATAGGTTGTCAGTACCACCGCGTCCATCTGGTACTCATTGCGTATCGTTTCAATCAGACGTTCCATTTCTTCCGTCTCTGCCTGTGAAAACAGAGAAGCCTGATCTGCTACAGCGGCCGGCAGATTATACTGTACTGTCTGCATGTGCGCTGTTCCAGGAGTCAATACTGATATGCATATAATAAAAAGCAACAGAATCACAGAGTTCCGTTTCATTACCACAGGAAAGCACCTCCTGCGCACATGAGAGTGAAGATCAGAATGCCGGTCAGAAGTGAAACAAAAAACAGTTTCCGCCGGTTCAACGGGAGTTTTCCGCAGACACTCCCGGTCTGTCCGTTCATCATATAGTAATATGGCTCTGTTTTCTCTCCCTGATAGGTCATGACCCAGACCGGAAACAGAACATACCGCATGCTGGTTTTCATGCTTCGCACCGCGCTCGTGCCGGTGAGTGTGGAATACCCCTGCCTGTCACCTGTCATCAGTTTCTGGACCATGCCCCGGGCTTCCTTTTCCATATCGATCTGTGCCGTTTCCATTTCAACATCCCGTTTTTCCGCAAGAAACCCGCTCAGAAACGCAGGCTTGAACGGCTGGACATCCTCCAGTCCAAACGGCTGAATCCCGTCAGAATGCAGTCTGCTTGCAGCATT
>ONWQ01000357.1 GCA_900321565.1 uncultured Eubacteriales bacterium | reverse complement strand
GTGGCGGCGGATATACCTATTATCTGCATCAGCAGAACCGGAAACGTGCCGCGCAGCGGGCAGCCCAGAGAAAGGCGGCAGCCCAGGCACAGCAGAAGCAGGGCATGACCGCAAAGCAGCCGCGGACGGGCATGTACCCATCCGGTACAGGTGCGAACAGGACAGGCGTTGCCCAGGGCATCCGGAATCCGTCAGCGGGCGGAACGGATGCGGGCATGACCGAGCGCAAGAGTGCAGGTCAGGCATCCAATCCCTATGCGCGTCCTGTGCAGCCGAATGCTGAGGCTTACAGAAAGCCTGGATACCCGCCGGTGGAAACCGGGAGTCAGACACGGGCTGGCGAGCAGGACAGGACGGCTGCCACCCGGCAGGCACCCGCAGTCCGGCCTGCAGCTCCGGAACCCCAGACAACCCAGGCAGCGCCTGAGGAAGGGGAAAAGAAAGTAGGCCGGAGAATGGCCAGACGCATGCAGAATCAGGAGAACGGGGAATCATAAGAAACCCTGTCAATTCATGGGGCCGGTGAGTACCGGCCCTTTTTCTTATGGAATCAGTTGTAAATAATCATGAATATTTAAAATAAAAACATACATATAATTGACGAAACAGCAACAGAAAGATAATATGTTTTCATACAAAAAACCGAGGGAAAACCGGACGGGACAACAACAGCACAGGAAACACGGCACTGCATGGGACGGACAATTCCGGGTGAATTCCGGGAACACAAGAAGCAACGGATGCACACAAAATCAGACGTATGGAAGGGAAGGACCGGACAAGGGAAAGGGAAGGAATGCGTTTATGAGGAGAATGCACAGGTTTTGCCGGATGCTCCTGATCTGGATGCTGGTTTGCTTGCCGGGGTTCAGTCCAGCACTGGCGGATACGGGAAATGTGGAGATTCAGTGCGAAATCCCGGGACATCAGTACAGACTGTATCAGATCTTCTCGGGGCATATGGACAGTCAGGGGATGCTGACGAACCCGGGCTGGGGGAGCGGGTTTGATGAAGCCGGACTGATCCGCGGAATCCAGGAGTTCGCGTATTATATGTATACAGCGAATAATACACGTCCGGAGCCGATCCGCGCGGTGATCGGAACCAGCCGGAAGATTGACACGAGCATTGTGGTCACGCCGGCCAGTGCTGCAGCTGCCATGGATTACATTGCTGCGCACCGGGTGATCGGTGAGTCGACCTGGTGTGCCGAGCTTTGGAAAGCACTGAAGGGAGCCGCATCGGGCGGGATCAGCATGACGTATGACGCGGAAAGAAAACTGTATGTTTCCGGACCTGTACCGGCCGGGTTCTATGTCATTACGGACACGGTGGCAAGCACGGACACGACGGACCTGCAGGCGGACATTACCCGTGTCATGACGGTGGGTGACAGTCAGACAGTCCAGGCGATTTTTAAAAATGAGCTTCCGACGGTGAAAAAGGATGTGTATGCCACGGCGACGGAAAGCCTGCCGCCGGTGCATGGCGGAAGCTGGACGGAAGGGGCTTCCTTCAGTACGGGGGATTCGGTCTGGTTCCGGCTCGAAGGGTTCCGGAGTACATACATTGACGGATTTGAGGAGTATACGCTCTCCTTTCATGACACGCTGCCATCCGGGATGACGTTTGAGGCGGCTGACAGTGAGCGGCAGGTGTATGTCTATTACGGGGATACTCCGGAAAACATGAACTGGCGTCTGATGACGGAGGCGCAGTATACGGTCCAGGCCGACAGTGGCTCGGTGCATGTGAGCATACCGATCGTTACGGACGGCAAGAAGGTCAAGCCATACCAGAGCTGTCATTACTTCCGTGTACTCTACCGCGCGACCCTGAACACACAGGCGGTCACCGGTACGGCCGGCAATGTCAATACGGTGTATGGTGAGTATTCCAATGATCCGACCAATACCGGGACCGGAAGAACCGCGCCGGACACAGCCGTTGCGTATACATTCGGAGTGTGTGTGAAGAAAACGGATGAATCGGGGAATCCGCTGGGCGGCGCTGCATTTGCTCTTGAACGGTATAACGCGGGCACGGCACAGTATGAGGCTGTGGGTTCATTGCCCGGGGACGGGGCAACGCTCACGGAATTCCGGTTCACCGGGCTCGGTGCGGGCACATACAGGCTGACGGAAACGTCGGCACCGCCCGGGTATAACCAGCTGGAGGCACCGATCTGCTTTGAGATCCGGCCGGTCATGGAAAACGGGCTCTGCACGGGTGTGGTGTTTGAGGAAACCGGTGACAGTACTTCGGGGAGCCAGAATCAGCAGGCGGCCGGGGAAACAGTCAGTTTTACGGTCAGTCAGGGGATCGGGGAAACCACGATTGTCAACCGGGCCGGTGCGGTCCTGCCTTCCACAGGCGGGCCCGGGACCCGGATGTTTATCCTGGCCGGTGCAGGGCTCATGGTGGTCTCTGCGCTTCTGCTGCAGGCCATGGTGTTCTCGCCGAAGCGTGAAAAACGCAGGCACAAGTGAAGATCAGACAGTGGTACGCGGGAAACCGGCATACGGAATGAGCCTCCGGTGCCGGTTTTCTGTCGTTTTTTTCTGCCGAAACTGTTGTCATTCCGAAAAGTCTGTTTCTTTTTGATTGCGAAAAGAGGCATTTTGGGGTATACTATTGACTGGTTTCGTACGAGGATTTGACCATGTTACGGGTTTGGAGGAATTCAGTTTGCCAATTAAGCCGATTTATATAAAGTCACCACTGGCTGTTTTACATACCGTACCGCTGGGACCGGGACAGGTGAAGAGCACATACCCGGTACTCAGCAGCATGTATAACGAGATACGCGATATGCTCAAGCATGTAAGCATGTGGGAGGGCATTTTCCGTCTGGCATGTATTGTCACAGAACACCCTGAAGCAGAACCGGTCTGCGATGCCATTGAAGAGGCAATGGAGAGACAGCAGGTGGATGGTGCACTGGAGTATGAGAGCATAGCACAGTCTATTGCCGTCATGCGTGCAGCCATGGCCCTGTATGAGTTTACAAACAACCGCAGGCTCCTGCAGCGGATTGCAGTATGGTGTGGCTGGATCAATACACACAGGGATGAGATCATCCGGGAGTCCTACGTCCGGACGCATTCTGCCGATCTCATGGATCTGCTGGAAAAAATGTACCGCTACACGGGCAAGGTCGCGCTTCTGTCACTGTGTGATTTTCTTCGGATGAACGGGATGAACTGGAGTACCATCCTCCATACCTTCGGGATCAAACGGCCGATGAACCAGATCGCGTCCTGGCTGGAAACGCGTGCAGGCATGGACCGGGAAAAGGATTCAGAAAACGGACTGTATACGCGCCAGTATCTGACGGCACATGCGGAGACGCTGGCCGATGGCATGCGTGCAGCATATGTGAACAGTCTCTACTCCGGGAGCCGGGATGAGAGTACGGCCGGGCCGGAGGGCTGGCAGAAGATCTACCGCTGGCACGGTCTGCCCTGCGGCGGGACCTCTGCAGACGAGACACTGGAAGGCAATAATCCGTCCAGTGCCATGGATGCGGCATCCCTGGGTGCATGGGCGGAAGCGTTTGCGCTGCAGCTGATGACCAGGCCCTCGGCCTGGGCGGCAGAAGCGCTGGATATCCTTGTGAGGAACAGTCTGCCGGCTGCTTTCATTAATGGAAACCTGGTCCCGTATCAGCGGGCCAACTGCGTGGATAAGGACCTGAATACCAAGGACTGCTATAAAACACATACCGTGACGGAACAGAAGGTCCGCTGCTATGCCAGGATGAGCCGTGCATGGGCACAGGTGATGTCCAGTGCTGTGATGACCAGTTCCCAGGGATGCATGGTGAATCTGTATCTTGACGGTGAGTATGTGATGATGCTCGGGGGCTCTGCGTGCAAGATGACCATCCGCTCCGAGAACCCGCAGACGGCCAGGATCAGTTTCCAGATGAAGAACGAGATCGAGACACATGTCTCACTGCGCGTATTCCCCTGGATGCATGAAGTCACACTGAGCCGGAATGGCGAGGCGGTGGATGCAAGACTGGACGGGGATATGCTCATGTTCTCAGGCACATTGCATTCCGGTGACGAATGGACCATGGCCTGGGAGAATGAACTGCGCACGACAGAGGAATTCCATCAGGGCATGGCGGTACTCTGGGGCGATCAGGTGATGGTGCTTCCGGTGACAGCGGATGCGGATTGGGCGGTTGCCGCGGCCGGACGTCCGGAGATCCAGGACGGACAGGTGGTGCTGAATGTACAGCACACCGAGGGATGGAACGCGAGCTTCGGCGTGCCCGGCGGGCTGCCGATTCTTCCGGAACGGAATAATGACACAAGAGAGGTGTGTCTGGCACCGTATGCGGAGACACCCTGCCGGATCACTGTATTCCCAAGAGTGAACCGGGCATGAATGTAAGACTTGCACCACTTGCCGGAGTGAGCGACTGGCCATTCCGGCTGCTCTGTTTTGAACAGGGCTGTGACTGTGCATACACGGAAATGGTCAGTGCACTGGGATATACCTATGGTTCCTCCCAGGAAGCCACCCGGAACCTGCTGCACAGAGATCCGGGGGAAAAAAAACTGATCGTGCAGATCTTTGGCAAGGAACCTTCCGTGATGGCTGAAGTGGCGGAAACGCTTTCCGCAAGCGGCCGGTACGACGGAGTGGATATCAATATGGGGTGCCCGGTGCGCAAGGTGGCCTGCAGCGGGGAAGGCAGCGGACTGATGCTGACACCCGACCTGGCGGAAGAGATCATGACCGAGGTGGTCAGGCACAGTACAGTCCCGGTTTCTGTCAAGATGCGCCTCGGCTGGGATGAAAAACGGATCAATGTACTGGACATGGCCAGACGTGCGGAACAGGCAGGGGTTGCAGAGATCACGGTCCACGGCCGTACCCGGACACAGATGTATGGCGGGACGGCGGACTGGGACTGGATTGAACGTGTGGTCAGGGCGGTCACGATCCCTGTGATCGGGAACGGGGACCTGATGCACGCGGAAGACGCGGTGAAGCGGTACCATAGCAGCGGGGTGGCCGGGCTGATGATCGGACGCGGTGCCATGGGAAATCCCTGGATTTTCAGGCAGATCCGTGACGCAGAAGCCGGACGTCCGGTCTGTGAGATCCCGGTGGCGGAACGCATGCAGACAGCAAGACGGCATTATGAGATGCTGGCGGCATGGAAGACAGAACGGATTGCCGTATGTGAGATGCGCAAGCATCTGAGCTGGTATATGCACGGGATCCGGGGCGCTGCCAGGGTACGGCAGAAGATCAATGCCATGAGCACAACCGCGGAAGTGATGGGCATGCTGGATGAGATCACGGAAGCGTTTTCTGAATGAGCGCCGGACCGGAAAAACAATACCGGTCCGGGAAAAGGAATCATGACCTGAACGGGCACTCCTGAATGTCTGTACATGGATGCAGAACACGAATCCTTTTCATGCGGGTGCCGTATACCGGTGCATTCCGCAGAATTGACGGATATGCTGCAAGCAATGGCAAGACAGGCAATTCAGGGGCGCCTGTTTTGTTCTGAACAAGGACCGGTGCCCCACCGGCCGGGAATATGTGAGATGAAACAGTTCCTTTGTACACTCTGTGCGCTCTGTCTCTGCCTGTTCTCTGTTACCTGTGCATGGGCGGAGGAGAGCACGGAGACGGTTACACTGCAGGAAAAAATGCAGCGTCAGATCGCCCTGGGCAGTGGCCTGCGCGGTGTGATGAAAATGCATATGGAGGGCGAGGAAGGGCTGCCTGCCCTGCTCAGTCCGCTGGAGGATACAGAGTTCCAGTTCAGTTATATCAATGCGGGCGAACGGTTTGATCTGGAGCTTACGGCTGAGAAAAACGAAAAGAATGCCGGGAATACGGTTGTATTCTCTGACGGGAACACGGCATACATGACCAGTGACTGGCTGATGGACACCGTTTTGAGCATGCCTGTGGGTGAGGAACTGACTGCCATGCTGGAAGGCAGAAGCAGCCATGTACAGCCGGAAATCATGTCTGCGCTGCTGGGGCTTCTGGGCAAAGCATCCTCGGAACAGTCTGCGCTTGCGCAGGCGGCGGAGGAGCTCACGGCCAAAGCAAGACAGCGCCTGGATGCCTATGCCGGGGATATTCAGCTGGCCCAGGAGAACGGACAGACACGGATGGTGTTCCAGTATGTGCTGTCACCGGACGAAATGAAAACGGAAATGAAGCTGCTGATGCGGGACCTGCTTGCGGATCAGAAACTGCTGGACCTGCTCAGAATGGAGCTTTCCGAAGAGCAGGCGGCTGCCTATCTGAACCCGAACTATCTCTGGTATTATGAGCGCATCATTGACGGCATCAAACTGGACGATGATGTGGTGTATGAGCGTGTGGTCACCATGCAGGGCGAGGAAGTCGCGACTTCCATTGCACTGGCACTGCCGGAAGACGCACAGTTCCGGGAGCTTGTCTGGGAGCGGGAGAACGGGGTCACGACCCTGACTGTGTCGGATGCGACCCGGCGCATGGTCCTGAGCGCAGAGGAAAGTACGGAGCAGGAAAACGGCTGGCAGGGCAGGGGTACTCTGGCCGTTGCCCTGGCTGAGGACAGGGAAGAGCGTATGCTGTGGACCTGTGAACTGAAGCGGGACCAGCATGTGGATGCGGAAAGCGTGCATTATGAGGGCGGTACTCTTGCACTGCAGCTGGAGAAGGATGCAGAAGGGGAGAGCCCTGAGTATGTACCGCTTCAGCTGAATCTCACCTGGCAGTTTTCCAGCAAGGCAGCCAAGCGGGCGGCCACAGACCTGGAAGTGCGTCTGGATGTGAAACTGCCGGAGGGACAGATTGTGGCGGCACTGGCTGCCAGGACACAGTCGCCCTGGGAGCTGCCGGAACGCACGGCTACGCCGACAAGCAATCTGGCGGACATGACGGCTGAGGAGCGCGTCCAGGTGATGTCTGACTTCCTGATTAACGGACTGATCCAGCTTTCCAGCCTGGACGGGGACACGGCGGCTTCAGAGACTGCTGTAGCCACTCAGACAGACCTGGAAGAGGCAAACTGAGCGATAGAGGAGGCCTGCGACCGTGAAAAGAATCTGGATTGCCATTGCAGTGTGCATACTCCTGCTGGCAGTATCCGCAACCGGTTTGGCTGAAACGCGCTGGGATTACCATCTGGAATGGACATCCGATCCCGGGGCGGTAAGCACGTATCTGGAACTGGTTCTACAGGATCAGGACCAGGCAAAGATTCTTGCTGAACTGTGTGAAAACGTACTGAATGAAAGCATTCTGTCCGGATATATTCAGAAGGACGCTTTCAGCATCAGCTGGTATTATGACGATGAAGAGTATCTGGGCGTTTCTGCTGTCCAGAACGGGGATGCCCTGGACGTCCGCACCAGTCTTGCACCGGACGCGGTGATCCGCTTCCCTGCAACGTACACGTCGGATGCGAATCAGGATGGACTGGCTGCCCATGCAGAGATGCTGAATGTTGAGAAGGTACTCCAGTGGGTCAGGCAGTTTCTGTCTGATCCGCCTGAGAACCTCAGCATCCGGAGAGAGGACGGCCGGTTTGCCGGGGATGCGTACACGGGTGGTACGCATTGTGTGACACTGGAATGCAGGGAATCTGATCTACCGGGCATACTTATCGGGTATCTGTCGGATACAGCCGGAGCAGAGGAAGCCACGGAATGGCTCCGCGAGCTTGAGAGTATGCTTGCAGACTCGACGTATCACTACAAGGTATGCTATGTGACTGCACAGGACCAATGGGTCGGGCTGTCCTTCACGGCCTTTGATCAGGACGAACAGGTGCTGACGCTCTCTGTGGGAAGGGGCGAAGAGCAAAATGAGCTCAGGCTGGTCATGGGATTCGGCCAGTATGATCAGAACTACTACGTGCAGTGTTTGCTTTCAGGGTCCAGGGAAGAAAGCGCGGGAATGACAACCGTGAACGGATACCTGGATGCGAATGTGTACACGGACCCGTATGCTGTCGGGTATCAGGCGCTGATGGCCTGGGATTACAGTCAGGTGCAGCGGTATACCGCGGAACTGACTGTGCATGATGCCGGGGATCTGATGGCCTCGGATCTGCAGATCCGGCAGTATGAAGGGGACAAGGTTTTTCTGCAGGAAAATGTAAAGACCGGATACATGAAACAGGCCGGTGCCATGGTCACGAATTCAGAACTGTATCTCGGCGAGTCTGAACTCTCCCTTCTTCAGACCGTGTTCCGGATGAATCAGGTGCTGTCTCCTGAACATGTGGAATCCGGCGCTCAGGAACAGGTTTATATCATGGATACAGAGCATCCGGACCAGGTGGACGAAACCCTTATGCAGCAGCTTCAGAGCGGATTCCAGAAGCTGATGATCCGGGTGTTCAAACTCCTGCCACCGGAATTTCTGAGATTGTTTATGTAAAGAAAACAAGCATACTGTGTACATGCAAGCAGCCCGGGGATGGAATCATTCCACCCGGGCTGCTTTTCTGCGCCGGCATGGTGCATGCCAGGATCCATGTACTGAATAAAAAAAGGACAGCTCCGTTTGCACGGGGCTGTCCATGAATACCTTGGAAGATTAATACATACCGCCCATACCGGCGCCACCGGCAGGAGCTGCGGGTTCCGGAGCAGGAATGTCAGCAACCAGGGACTCAGTGGTGAGCACCATGGCGGCGACAGAAGCTGCATTCTGGAGTGCGGAACGGGTGACCTTGGTAGGATCGATGATACCGGCTTCCACCATATCCACATAGGTATCGCGGAGGGCATCATAACCATAGTTCATGTTGGCGTTTTCGCCCTTCTTTGCGTTCTTGATGTTTTCCACAACAACGCTTCCGTCCACACCGGCATTGGCAGCGATCTGACGGATCGGCTCTTCCAGAGCGCGCAGGACAATCTGGACGCCGGTCTTTGCATCGCCGGAGAAGTCCTTTTCAATGCTCTTGACATAAGGTACAACATTCAGAAGAGCAATTCCGCCACCAGGCACAACGCCTTCTTCTGCAGCAGCACGGGTAGCAGCCAGAGCATCTTCGATGCGCAGCTTGCGTTCCTTCATTTCCACTTCAGTGGCTGCACCGACCTGGATGACGGCAACGCCACCGGCAAGCTTGGCAAGACGTTCCTGCAGCTTTTCACGATCGTAGTCACTGGTGGTTTCTGCGATCTGAGCACGGATCTGGCCAACGCGGGCATCAATGTCAGCCTTCAGGCCGGCACCGCCGACGATGGTGGTGTTTTCCTTGTTGACCTTGACCTGACGGGCAGTGCCCAGCATGTCCATGGTTGCTTCCTTCAGTTCAATACCAGTCTCGGAAGAAATGACTGTGCCGCCGGTCAGGATAGCGATATCCTGCAGCATTTCCTTACGGCGATCGCCAAAACCAGGAGCCTTGACGGCAACGCAGGTGAAGGTGCCACGCAGCTTGTTCACAACCAGGGTGGAAAGTGCTTCGCCTTCGACGTCCTCAGCAATGATCAGCAGCTTCTTGCCGGTCTGCACAACCTGCTCGAGCAGCGGGAGAACTTCCTGAATATTGGAAATCTTCTTATCGGTGATCAGGATCAGCGGATCATCCAGGACGGCTTCCATCTTTTCGGTATCGGTGACCATGTATGCAGAAGCATAGCCGCGGTCAAACATCATACCTTCGGTGGTGGTCATGCCGGTGGACATGGTCTTGCTTTCTTCCACGGTGATTACGCCATCATTGCCGACGGTTTCCATGGCATCGGAGATCAGCTCGCCGATGGTTTCATCTGCAGCGGAAATGGCAGCGACCTGGGTGATGGCCTGCTTGCCGGAGATGGGCTGGGAGATTTCCTGGAGACCCTTGACAGCCTCTTCTGTGGCAGCTTCAATGCCCTTCTTCAGGACCATGGGGTTGGCACCGGCAGCCAGGTTGCGCAGGCCTTCACGGATGATGGCCTGGGCCAGCAGGGTCGCAGTGGTGGTGCCGTCACCGGCAACGTCATTG
>ONWQ01000211.1 GCA_900321565.1 uncultured Eubacteriales bacterium | reverse complement strand
CGCCGGACCAGCTGGCCACCGTCATCCAGCAGCGTCTGGACCCGGCATTCCTTCCAGGCATTCTGGTTCCGTCCGATCACAACAGTCTGTGCGTTCTGCCACAGGAAGAACGTAAGCTCACCCTTGTGGCAGTTTCGTGTCAGGTACTCTTCCGTTGCCAGATTCCAGGCTGCATTGCCTGTCTTTGCACGCACATAGTTACACTTCATAGGCATAGCGGATCACCGGATTCCGTGCCGCGCCTACCTCGTCCAGCCGCCGTACCGGTGTATGTTCCGGCCTCTGATGCATGGTTTCCGGATGCTCCCGCGCTTCCTCTGCCAGTTGCCGGTACAGCGCGATCGCTTCATCCAGGGTCTCCCGGCTTTCCGTTTCTGTCGGTTCCACCATCAGTGCCTCATGCACAATCAGCGGGAAGTACATGGTCGGCGGATGCACGCCGTGGTCCAGCATGGCCTTGGCTATGTCCAGGGCACTGACGCCGGTTTTCTCTTTCAGGGATTCCAGAGTCATCACGAACTCATGCATGCACACTGTATCAAAAGCCATATCGTAGGCATCACGCAGTCCGATACGCATATAGTTCGCATTGAGTACTGCATTCCTGGCCGCCTCGGGAACACCCTCGCGCCCGATACTGAGCAGGTAAGCAAGCGCGCGCACTGCCACCAGGAAGTTCCCGTGGAAAGAACGCACATTGCCAATGCTGTCCGGGCTTTCACGCCCCGGCAGGAAGCGGCTCAGGAACTCCTTGCACCCACTCGGTCCGCTGCCCGGACCACCACCGCCATGCGGTGTGGAAAATGTCTTATGCAGGTTCAGGTGCACCACATCAAACCCCATATCACCCGGTCGTGCAATCCCCATGATCGCATTCAGGTTTGCCCCGTCATAATAGCAAAGGCCGCCTGCCTCATGCACCACGCGTGTAATCTCCAGGATCTGAGGATCGAACAGTCCGACGGTATTCGGGTTCGTCAGCATCAGCCCCGCCGTATCCGGCCCTGCTGCCTTCCGCAGCGCTTCCAGGTCCACACATCCCTTTGCGTCCGATGGAATGCTCACAACCTCAAACCCGGCCATGGACGCGCTTGCCGGATTCGTTCCGTGCGCAGAGTCCGGCACGAGAATCCGGGTGCGCGCGGTATCCCCGCGGGACCGATGATACGCCTTGATCAGCAGAAGGCCGGTGAACTCACCATGCGCTCCGGCTGCCGGCTGCAGTGTCATGGCATCCATGCCTGTAATCTCGCAGAGCATGTCTTCCAGTTTCCGTTCCACCTCCAGACAGCCCTGGACCGTATGCGCTTCCTGCAGCGGATGCACCTGTGTGAATCCGGGCAGTGCGGCTGCATGCTCATTCACTGCGGGATTATACTTCATGGTGCATGAACCCAGAGGATAAAAGCCCTCATTTACACCAAAGGTCTGGTGTGCCAGTGCCGTATAATGTCGGCTCACTTCCACTTCCGGAAGCTCAGGCAGCCGCAGCGGGATTCCCCGCCCTGGGTCCTCAGGAAGCACGACCGGCACATCGCACTCAGGCAGGTACCGGGTTCCTCGTCCCGGTCTGCTGCGCTCAAAAACCAGTTTCACCGTCCGAGCACCTCCTTCACCGTATCAGCCACCATATCCATTTCTTCACGTGTATTCATTTCTGTGGCACACCACAGGATCCGGTTGCCATCCAGCGGCAGACCGCCCAGAATCTGCTTTTCTTCCAGTGCCCTGTTCAGGCCTGCAGGGTCCTCGCATTCTGTGACAAACTCATGGAAGAATGCGCGGCCCGGATAGACCGGCCTGAGACCTGCATGCTCCAGCACCTGCTGCAGATAATGCGCCTTGGAAACGCACTGCACTGCGGCATTCCGGATGCCTTCCGGTCCCATGGCCGCAAGATAGGCTGCTGCACGCATGGCGCAGAGCGCTTCATTGGAGCAGATGTTCGAGGACGCCTTTTCCCTTCGGATATGCTGTTCACGTGCCTGGAGCGTCAGAACAAAAGCACGCCTGCCCTCTGCATCCGTAGTTTCACCGACAATCCGTCCCGGGAGCTTACGCATGAGTTTAGAGGTTGTCGCCATGTATCCAAGGTACGGTCCACCCCAGGACAGAGGAATTCCCAGGGGCTGCCCGTCGCCCACAGCAATATCTGCTCCATACTCACCGGGTGTCCTGAGAATGGCCAGTGAGAGCGGGTGCGCGCTTACGATCATCCGGGCCCCTGCCTCATGCGCCAAACTCGTCAGGGTATCCATATCTTCCAGATTCCCGAAATAGTTCGGATGCTGCACGAGCACACAGCTGACATCAGCCGCCAGCAGTGTCTTCAGTACTTCCGGATCTGTCACACCGTCCTTCTGCGGAATCAGTGTCACTTCCACATCCCGTCCGAAACTGTAGGTACGCACGACAGACTGGATCTGCGGGTCCACACAGTCAGACATCAGTATCCGGCTGCGTTTCCGGTCCCTGCACATTTCACAGGCCTCCGCTGCAGCAGTCGCGCCATCATAAACGCTTGCATTGGATGCATCCAGTCCGGTGAGTTCACAGATTTCAGTCTGATACTCGAAAATGGACTGCAGCACTCCCTGGCTGATCTCGGCCTGATAGGGTGTATACGCGGTCCTGAATTCCTCACGTCCGGTGACCGTGTCAACAATGGAGGGAATGTAATGATGATATGCCCCGGCGCCACGGAAGATATGCGGGAAAACCGTATTCTTCCCTGCCATCTCTTCCATGGCTCTGCGGACTTCCATCTCGGATGCCGCTTCCGGCAGCTTCAGCGGCCGGTCCAGGTATACGGATTCCGGAACATCCCTGTACAGTTCCCTGAAGGATGATAACCCGCACGCTTCCAGCATTTCCTGCTGTTCGCGGCTGGTTGCAGGTACATAGCCTGACATGCTCTCACTTCCTCCCTGCTTTACTCACAGGTCTCAAGGTATGCCTCATAGGCCTCGGCAGTCATAAGTTCACCGCGCTCCGTGATCCCGCTCACCTTGACAAACCAGGCTTCATACGGGCTCGTATTCATCAGTTGCGGTTCGTCTGCCAGTTCCTCATGCACAGCCTCTACGGTTCCGGTAACCGGCGACATTACATCCGACACAGCCTTGACTGATTCCACATCGGCAAAGCTCTCCCCGGCATTCACCGTGTCGCCTGCTTCCGGAAGGTTCACAAATACGAGATCACCCATCTGTTGCTGGGCATAGTCTGTGATGCCAATATACGCCGTCGTCTCATCTTCCATCCTGATCCATTCATGGGTTGAAGTGTACAGCAGTTCTTTCGGGATATTCATGGTGATCCTCCTTTTTCATTCAGGCTTCAGCCTCTGCGTTTTCTTGAATAGAACGGCATGGGTACCGTTTCCACAGCCACACGTCTGCCGCGGACCGCAACCTCGAGAGTTCCCGGGATTTCCTCTGTCTCCCGGTCCAGAAGTGCCATGGCCACAGGGAATCCGAGATAGGGCGCAAATGTCCCCGATGTAGTCATGCCCACCAGCCGGTCTCCCTGATAGATTTCCTGATGCTCGCGAACAATGCCCTTGCCGGTTACCTTGAGTCCGACCCTGCGACGTTTACCCTGTCCTGCGGCAGCCAGTGCATCGTGTCCGATGAATTCCGGTTTATTGAGTTTGACAAACATGCCCAGTCCTGACTCCACTGGCGAGATCTTTTCACTCAGTTCATGCCCGTAAAGCGGCATGGATGCTTCCAGGCGCAGCGTGTCGCGCGCACCCAGTCCGCATGGAATCAGGCCATACTGCTGTCCGGCATCCAGCAGCATCCGCCACATCCTGGCTGTCTCAGCAGCCGGGAGGTACAGTTCAAACCCGTTCTCACCCGTGTAACCGGTCCGGGACAGAATGCAGGGAATACCACCAACCACGGCATCAAACCTGGCCGTATAGTATTTTCCCGGCACACATTCTTCTGGCGTAAGCTTTCGGAGAATCTCTTCTGCCTTCGGCCCCTGCAGTGCAATCTGGCCATACTCAGACGATACGTCCCGGATCACAGCATCCCCAATGCAGTGTTCTTTCATCCACTGGAAATCCTTGTCCTTGTTGGACGCGTTTACCACGACAAAGTAGTCTTCGTCGTGGACCTTGTAGACGATCAGGTCGTCCACGGTTCCGCCATCTTCGTAGCACATCGGGCTGTACCGCGCCTGCCCGTCCTGCATGACTGTGTAATCATTGGTCAGAAGATGGTTCAGGTTCTTCAGTGCATCCGGCCCCTGCACAAGGATTTCTCCCATATGCGAGACATCAAACAGACCGCAGGCATTCCGGACAGCCATGTGTTCCTGAATAACCCCGGTTTCGTACTGTACCGGAAGCAGGTACCCTCCAAACTCCACGATCTTGCCTCCACAGCGCACGTGTTCATCATACAGGGGTGTTCTGATCGGTTCCACACTGTCACTCCTTTCTCTCGTGTCTGCTATAAGGTCTTCCTCTGTTTTTCTGCATGGAAAAAGGGCACAAGAATGTCCTCAGAGGAAGCCATTTCCTGTGCCCTGTCTGTTTACCTGAAAGATTCAACTGCATTTCACAGTCTTACTTCGTCGGTGCATTTCTGCTTTCCAGGGTGCGTCTGAATCCGGTTCTTTTGCCTGAGAGTTTTCCTTTTCCCCTTCGGCGTTCTGCTGCTCCGTCTGTCCAGAATCTCTCCCAGATTCATCATCCGCTCTTTACAGCAAGCATATCGCATCGCTGACAGAAAGTCAATCACGTGATGTGGTTTTCTTATTTGTTTTCAACCAGAAGGTTGATTGTCTGCATTTTGCAGGATTTTCTTTCATATCAGCTACCATACTCCGCAAAAATACGTTTTGTCTGATTTGTTCAGTATTTTTTCCATATTGGCTATTTACGTGGACACAGCTTCGTGCTACAATCCGTCATGAACAAAAAAACGTTTTTGCGGACCGTATTTGACATCTATCGTAATGGGAAGCAAGCATTATGACAGTCTCTATCAAAGAAGTAGCCAGAAAGGCCGGCGTTACGATCAGCACGGTATCCCGCGTTTTCAATCATTACCCGGATGTACTGCCGGAAACCCGGGAAAAAGTACTCCGTGCAGCACAGCAGCTGAACTATGTGCCCAATGCCAACGCGCGCAGCCTTTCTGCCAAGAAACCTCCGAACCTCTGTCTGATTGCATCTGACGTGCTCAACGATAATAGCAGAGACAGCATGCTGTACCTGCAGATGAAGGGTCTGCTCCGTTTCACCATGGAGCACAATCTTGAGCTTGCTCTGTGTAACACGGATTCCCGTGAACAGAGCCGGTATCACTTCACCGATTTTTGCAAACTGCACGCCATCTCCGCGGCCATTGTCACCGGTGTCAAGACCGAT
>ONWQ01000208.1 GCA_900321565.1 uncultured Eubacteriales bacterium | reverse complement strand
GTTCATCCAGAAAATCCATAAGTTTCGTGGTGCCGTCAGACTGCGTCTGCAGCAAGCCCTTGACAACCAGGTAGCAGATAGAGATCAACATTCGATAGGTCTGGTTGTTTCTGTTGTACTGCATATTCCAATTCACGGAGTACAGGTCAATGACATCTACATCATCAAAGAACACCAACAACTTCCTCAGTTCCTTTTTCCGCGCCTTCGTGATATCCACACGAAGCAGGAGCTGCATAGTGGACTTGATGATCCGATTCATATAGGAATTGACCGAAAATTCATCATAAGAACAGACCAGCTGCTTTCGCTGAAGGGCCTGTGTTTTGATGGATTCCGTAATATCAATCTTGCCACGAAGGGAGGATAGTGCCTCTGTTTGCGGTATATACTCTTTGCCAAGCCCGCGTTTTATCTGAATGCTGGTGCCACGGATAAGAATAGCCGCGCACAGCTCAGCAGTATTGTCGAAGTCTTCTGTGGCGATATTCCTATAGCCCTGTTCGTTCAATACTTGGAACGCATAAGCCAGCATATAGTAAATGTTCTGTATCCGAATCACTTTATTGCGCTCCTCAGACTATCAGCCCAGTTCTTTACCTTTACGGGCTCGTCAAACCAGTATTCCTTCAACAACGGAATGAGTTCATATTCCACGATGGCGGATAGCGCTTGATCGTTTACCTCTATCAGATTGCAGAAATAGCTATGTCCGATGCAGAATCCTTCACCAAGAGACTCATCCCCGGCAATCTCTTCATTCAGCTGCTCCACGCACTGAATCAGATTGTCAAACTTGATGTTGTTCAAGCCTGTACGATACTCACGAACTCCCTCGGTATTGAAACCGGGCTTCATCTCGTAGAAAGCAAAACGCCGACGCAGGGCATAGTCCAACATAGCAAGGCTGCGGTCCGCCGTATTCATCATCCCGATAATATAGACGTTATCCGGAACAGAGAACTTCTCATCGGAATAGAGCAGCTGAAGTTCAACGCCACGCTTGTCGCTTTCAATAAGCATGAACAGCTCTCCGAAAATCTTACTCAGATTGCCACGGTTGATTTCATCAATAATGAAGAAGTATTCATTTTCACTGTCGATCTCAGCATCCTTACAGAAGTTGTAGAAGGCTCCGCGTTTAAGCTCAAAGCCCTTCTCTGAGGGACGAAAGCCCATGATAAAGTCTTCATAGGAATAACTCTGATGGAACTGAACCATCATAACCCGATGGGGATCTTTTACCTTCATGATGGAGTACGCCAGACGCTTTGCAGCAAAAGTTTTGCCAACACCTGGTGCGCCTTGCAGAATTACGTTTTTCTTGTTCAGGACAAGCCCCACTAACGTATTGTAGCTGGCTTCATCCATATAGACTTCATCAAGGAATTTCTCCTTGCTGTAGGACGGGTAGCTGACTTCCTCGGCCTCTACATCATCAACCTCATCACTCTCAAACAGGGCATTCAGTTTCTCAACATAATCTGTATAAGAAGTAATATCGGTAAGAGTTTTCATAGCCGCCTGTCCCGGATGCGGCCACTCGCCCTTATGCGTCCAGTTGACCTTGCGCACATTTTTATTATCATCACGAGAGTCGTCAAATTCATAATCCGACATGACAACGCCACGTCCAATGACAGTGCTTCTTCCTTTTTTAGCAAAAACGATATCCCCGGGCTTCATCTCATGGGCGAATTGCCACGTCGCATGGGCAGCCATCGTATAGGGCTTTTCAGGATCTATGTGTTCCTTCATGGCCTGTTTCATTTCAGTCTTGCTGGCATACTGCTGCAGGTCACCAATCTCATCCCAGCCTATGGCCATGATTCCTTTTTCACAGCACTCATCCCAGATACCAGCACCCTCGCCGGGAGAGTATATCCAGTAGTGGGTAGTTTCTACATCCTCATCTGCCATCGCAGCACCTTTTGCTTCACGCTTTGTCTGCGCTTTTTCCTGACGTTTTTCTTCGTTGACCTGCTCGGAATAACGCCAAGCCTCTGAGCTCAATTCCATGAAATCTTTCAATTCACTGGCATCGCTCTGCAGGTAATTACGCAGTTTTTCGACTATATCAAAATACTTGGCTGCGGCGATCTTGGCTTCAATCTTAGGAAGCGTCTCCACCAATGATGCGGGCACCTTTCCAGACTCATAGATATACCATGTGTTTCTCTGGTCCAGATTCAGAAATGCGTTAGGCGCAATCCAGTATAAGCCCATAGTGATCTTGCTGTTTCCGTTACCTTTCTTGTTGATAGCAAGATCAAAGTACTTGGACAAGACATCCCGCTTGTCAGCTGTAGGAGAGGCAGCATACGCCAGTGCGGATTCAAACAGCCCCCAGAGATCATCAATGTCGCCGTCTTCACGATCTCCGATGAAATAATAGAATGTCGCATTCTGATTGTTCAAAACCGGAATGCTGGCAAAAGATGTCGGGATCGGTGCCGCAATACCAAAGAGGTCTTTGACTGCGGTAATGATCTTTACGCGGTTGGCTTCTTTCATGGAGCTCTTGTTGAAGAGACCAAATACCGTGAACGGATCAATATCGACGAGCTGATTATCCCTTTCAAGCGTGGGTATATTGATGCCAGTATCCAAAAAAATCCGTTTCACCGCTTCGATCAATTTCGATCGATTATCCTTGTACTGAAGTAACTTGCTGGATAGTTCCTTGTAAAAATCAACCCAGTCAAATAGGCTTGTTCCGCTCATTTGCAGCCTCCCCACAAGAAATACAATCAATAATACTGTTCTACATAACCGTACGCTTTATTAAAGACCTCTTTATCCTTGATCTTATATTTCACAGATACAACGCTACGGAGTGCCTTTTTAACCTCTTTCCGTCCAGCTACGGTATCCTGCCATCCATCAAAACGTACGATTCGGACTATATCATCAATGTCTTTGACAATACGCTCAACTATGACCGGTGTATTCGCATTGCGAACACTGTTAAACAGCTCTGTGAGAGCCGCCTTTCCCTTGTCCACCTCTGCAGCCGGAACCACCTCTTTTTCCGCCTCTGCTGCATCTTTAGCAAGCTCCAGCAATCGTTTCAGGAACTCAATGCTGCTGAGTAATCCCTGCTCATGCTTTTCCCGCAATTCTTCCAGCCTCTCGCCAAGCCTGATGAATCGAGGATCTGTTCTATGCTCAAGTATCCGTGCAACAAGGTCAATTTCAACCTTTTTGGCTTTCTTCCGGGCAGCTTCCTTCCCTTCAATGAAGTCTTCAATCAATTCTGCATCGAGTTCCAGGATTTCTTCTTCCGGCGTTTCCTTTACTGTCTCAACATCAATATTTTCATGCACCAATTCCAATGTCTTTGCGCCTACCGAAGCCCAGATCAGCTGTCCGCGATTATCTACCGGCTTGATCGATTCATAAACTTTGGAAAGCCATCTGTAATCAAATCGGAAATAGTCCAAGAACGGATCCGGGGAGAGTGCATTGTAAGCCCGGTTTACCACTCGATAGTCCGCGCCAAACGCATCCTTCTCTTTGTTTGTAGGCAGGCACTCCTGTGCCGCCATCAATCCTTCCCAGCCTTCCACGGTCCTGTCTACACCCGGGAAATAGGCAAGGCATTTCTGTATCAGGGACGGGAATACTTTTTTAACTTCTTCGATATTGGTAATGACCTTTTGCACGCTCTTTTCATCAAAATCCAACGCCTTTGCCACATCGTCAAAAATACCAATATAGTCTACAATCAGGCCATTAGTCTTTCCTTCACCATACACACGATTGGTGCGGCATATTGCCTGCAGAAGAGTATGGTCCTTCATCGGCTTATCCAGGTACATGACCTGAAGGATCGGCGCATCGAAGCCGGTCAGCAGCTTGGATGTGACGATTACCAGCTTCAGCGGATGATGGGGATCACGGAAGTTATCCAGTACCTTTGCTTCCTCGTCACGGTCACGCCGCCATTCTTTATAACGGTCTTCTTTATCATTATTTGTGTCCATAACGATCGTTGTTGCATATTCTCCAAGCAATTTATCCAGTTCTTTCTTGTAAAGAACACAGCATTCGCGATCATAGCAAACAACCTGACCCTTAAACCCGTTAGGATCAACTTTTGTCAGGAAATGATTCGCAATATGTTCACACACCTTGGCGATACGCTCCGGGGACTTCATGATCGCTTCCATCCGGACCCGTTTCGCTACATCTGACTTTTCTTCCCTTGTCAGGCCGGCTTCTCTTGCCAAACGGTCAAATTCTGCATCAACCACATCCTGATTCACATGCAGTTCTACTGGGACTGGCTCAAAGTTCAGAGGCAGCGTTGCCCCGTCACGAATTGAATCCGCAAAGGAATAGCGACTCAGATATCCGGATTTATCATCCAGAGAGCCAAATGTACGGAAGGTGTTTTTGTCCAATTTGTTGATTGGCGTTCCAGTCAAGCCGAAGAAGAAGGCATTGGGCAGCGCCTTTCTCATTTTCTCACCCAGGTCTCCTTCCTGTGTCCTATGCGCCTCGTCCACCATCAGGATAATGTTATCCCTTGCATTCAACTCGCCATTAACCTCGCCAAACTTAAAGATCGTTGTGATGAGGATTTTACGCATATCGGCCTTGAAGAAATCGATCAGTTCCTCTTTGCTGGATGCTTTTGCAAGGTTCGGAATATCTGATGCGTTAAAGGTGGCCGTTATCTGTGTTTCAAGATCAATACGGTCATCCACGATCACAACTGTCGGCGCTTTCAACTCCGGCATCATCCTCAATTTCTGAGCGGCAAACACCATGAGAAGTGATTTTCCGGATCCCTGGAAGTGCCAGATCAGGCCCTGTTTCGTGCGGCCTTCCAGCACTCGCTGCACTATCGCATTCGCCCCTTCATATTGCTGATACCGGCAGATGATCTTATACTTTCGGAATTTCTTATCTGTCGCAAACAGCGTAAAGAACCGGAAAATGTCCATGATCGTTTCCGGCTTGATCATATCTGTCAAAGCTTCCTGAACATGAACCAGCGTGCCTTCGGCCTTATGTGTTTCCGTGTGCCAAGGCCCCCAAACCGTCAACGGTGCATTCACAGAACTGTAACGGTAGCATTTCCCTTCAGAGGCAAAATTAAAAACATTCGTGACAAACATCTGCGGTATGCTCTTCTCGTAGGCCAGAATATCGCCTGCCCCGTCCATCCAGGAGATGGCATCCCGAACTGGCGTCTTCAACTCGCCGATCGCGATAGGAAATCCATTTACCAACAAAACAATATCCAGACGCTTTCCGCCATCAGCCTTCGGGTATACCCATTGGTTCGTCACCACATATTCGTTAAGCGCCAGGCGCTCCGGCGTCATCGTACCAAAGAAATCAATTGATACACTTCGGCCGTTTTTACCAAAAGGAAACGAATTATTCTCAAAAACAAGCTTTTTGAATGCCTCGTTGGATGCGATCAGATTGTTTGCCTGCGCAGACAGAATGAGTGTACGAAGCTTATAGATTACTTCGTCCGCACGCGTCGGGTCCTCGGCAATCACAGGATTCAGACGGATGAGGGCATTCTTAACCATAGGCTCCACCAGGACATCCGAATAACTCCTCGGCAGGCCGTCTGCAGGTATATAAGTCCATCCATTCTTCGAGAGGGTATCGCATACCATCTTTTCAAAATCAGCCTCTGTAAACATCCTTCTTCCTCCACATGTTTTTATATATTCTTCTTGCCTCTTGAAGCAAACATTTTGATTTATCGCTCTGTT
>ONWQ01000207.1 GCA_900321565.1 uncultured Eubacteriales bacterium | reverse complement strand
ATTCCTGTGCGCCACTCAAATGAATGGAAAATCTGGCAAAAATACAAAATGATATTGCAATTCGGACGGCGATCTGCTAGAATCCGGACATGAATTGATGTCTGTATGTGAATGGACTGCGGGATGGCAGTTTCGTTTGTATGGTTTTTTGAAACCGGTTTCAGTTTTTTCTTTGTGCATTCTGAAACCGGTTTCATACAGACCGCGAAGCTTTAAAACCGGTTTCAGACCGTGCCTGCGGTTCCGTCACAGCAGAGAGGGAGTGAGATTCTTGCAAAAGGCTGCTCAGACCAAGGTTGTGAATTATCGCAAGCCTTCCCTGGGACGGACACTGTCGCAGAACAGGACACTGATCCTCATGTGTCTTCCGGCCATCCTGTTCTTCCTCATTTTCGCGTATCTTCCCATGCCCGGGGCATACATCGCCTTTACCAATTTCCAGTACAACAAGGGGATTTTCGGCAGCCCCTTTGTCGGCCTGAAAAACTTTCAGTTCCTGTTTATTTCCGGCCAGCTGGGTCTGCTGCTGAAGAATACCATCCTGTACAACCTGGCCTTTATCATCCTGGGCAATGTTGTGCAGCTGGCCTTCGCCATCATGCTCAGCGAAGTGTCCTTCAAGGCATACAAGAAAACAGCGCAGAGCATCATGTTCCTGCCGTATTTCATTTCAGACGTGCTTGTGTCGCTGCTTGTGTACAACCTGCTCAACTATGACTACGGGTTCATCTCCCACGTCGTGCGAAACATGGGCATGGAAATGCCCAAGGTATACCAGAACGCCAATGCCTGGCCGTTCATTATTGTACTGGTGAACCTGTGGAAATCCACCGGCTACGGCACGGTTGTGTACTTCGCCGCCATTACCGGCATGGATTCATCCATGATGGAGGCTGCGCAGATCGACGGTGCCAATGCCTGGCAGCGGATCCGCTTCATTACCCTGCCGACCCTGAAACCGACCGTCATTATCCTGTTCCTGTTTGCCATCGGCGGCATTCTCAAGGGCAACTTCGGCCTGTTCTACAACCTGGTCGGCAACAACTCCATGCTGTTCAAGACAACGGATATCATTGAAACCTATGTGTACCGTTCCATGATGAACAGCTTTAACTTCTCCCAGAGCAGTGCTGTCGGCCTGTTCCAGAGTGTGGTCGGATTCTTCATCGTGATCGGGGCCAATGCCTTTGTCAAGCATCTGGATCCGGACTATGCCCTGTTCTGATGGCCGGAGAAAGGAGTTGGAAACTATGACAGTCAAAAATCAGGCACCGGAGCATACGATGCACACGACCCATATCCGCAAGGACAGGAGCCTGGTCGTCATCAATGTGGTCACCTATATCCTGGTCACGGTCTTCTGCCTTGTCTGCATCATGCCTTTCTGGATGATCATTGCATCCTCCTTCTCTACGGAGGAAGCCATCCGCCGCACCGGGTTCACCCTGTGGCCCACGGATGTGAGCACGTATTCCTATGAACTGCTCTTCCGCAGCCCGGACCAGATGATCGGTGCCTATGTTGTGACCATCTGTCTGACGGCGGTGGGCACACTGGTCGGTCTGTTCCTGGTCGCCATGACCGGGTACGCGCTGCAGAGGAAGGACTTCCCGTACCGCAACGGGATCATGTTCTTCATCTACTTCACATCCCTGTTCTCGGCAGGCCTCGTTCCGTTCTATCTGCTGATCGTGCAGATCCTGAACCTGCGCGACAACTATCTGGCCATCCTGCTGCCGCTTCTGATGAGTCCCTGGCTGATCGTGCTGATGAAGAACTTCGTCAAGGCGATCCCGCATGAGATCACGGAGTCGGGCAAGATTGACGGGGCAGGGGATTTCAAGATCTTCTATGCGCTGATCCTTCCGAACCTGAAGCCCGCCCTGGCGACCATCGGACTGTTCCTGGCCCTGAGCTACTGGAACGAATGGTACTACAGCTCCCTGTTCCTGACCACCAAGGTGGAATACAGACCGCTTCAGTACCATCTCTATAACGTCATCAATAAGGTGGCAAGCCTGAAAAACTCGGTGGCCGGTTCCAATGTGGTGATCACCGACCTGCCGGGCGAAACGCTGAAGATGGCGACGGCTGTGGTGGCCACCGGCCCGATTATCCTTCTGTACCCGTTCGTGCAGAAATACTTTGTCGCAGGTCTGACCGTCGGCGCGGTGAAGGGCTGAGCCCCGGACCGGCTGTACAGGCGCTTTCCCGTTTTCTGCTGAACGCGGGGCGCCGGAAAAGTTTTCCCGGATTTGAGCCCGGAAGGGCTGAATCATAAATCAATAAGGAGGTTTCCCCATGAAAAAACTGATCTCTGTTGTTTTGGCGCTGGCCATGCTTTGCTGCATGATCCCCGCGATGGCTGAGAATACCATCGATACTTCCGAGCATGTCAAGATCGTGTACCTGGTGACCGGCGACAAGCCCACCAACCGGACCGATGAAGTGCTGGCCAAGATCAATGAACTGCTGACCGAAAAGGTCAATGCAGAACTTGAGTTCCGCTGGATCGAATGGACCGACTGGCAGACCCAGTATAACCTGGCCCTGGCTACCCAGAGCGGCGATAT
>ONWQ01000205.1 GCA_900321565.1 uncultured Eubacteriales bacterium | reverse complement strand
TGAAAACCGCCTAATCGTATGTGAGGCTCGGTTCTTATAGAATTTTCAAGGTTCGAAGGCTATTCCCTTTGTGGGAAGTCTGAGTTACAATGTTTAAAGCTCCTTATACATAAGGATCTCGTCATGCCAGGAACCGTCATCGAATCGAAGCGCATGGTGTCTTCGTCCACTTTCAATGAATCCGCATTTCGCATACAGAGCCTGTGCCTGCGTGTTCTCCGCCACGACTTCCAGATCCATCTGCTGATACCCGATTTTCCGGGCAAGTTCCGTAAGATACCCAATCATGGCGGTGCCAATCCCCAGACGCCAGAATTCCCTGTACAGCGCGATTGCCATAGAACAGCGGTGCAGGATCTTCCTCTTGGACCCGATTCCATTGATTGAACAGTTTCCCGCCACCTTGCCGTCCACCATGGCAACCATCATCACAGAGGCGGGATCCTCAAGCAGTCTGCCAAGGATTTCACGCTCGCCTTCCACCGTAAAAGTAACCTCATCAGGATATCGGAGCAAATACTCGGTCTCTCCCGATGTTTCCTTCAGATACCGGATCATTGCCTCCGCGTCTTCCGGTGCTGTCGGCCGCAGAACACATCTTCTTCCATCCTTCAGGATGATTTCCTTCGGAGAAAATCTCATAGATATTGCCTCCTTTCCCTGCTTCCATAAACATATCATGCCAGAACTGTTCTGACAACTGAAATTCAGCTGACACGCTCATGACGGTTCCTTGTGTTCATTCCCTTGCCAGTCTTTCGGTTTGCTTCTCTCTTCATGGGCCGGCAAAACAGAGAAACTGTTCACCTGACTCCCGGCTCCTCAATACCGGTTCCCATGCTGTATGGATGTTGCAGGATACCCGGCAATCGTTTCCTGATTCGTCTTTCCCATGCCGGAGTATGCTTCGCTCTCCGTAACCGTCCGCATGGATCTGTATTCAACGGAACATTCACAGCAACTGATCCGCCCGGAAATTTACGCAGACCTGCTCAAATAGCAAAAAGTCAGCTGTGACATCACTCCTGAAGCGTTCCGGCTGACCATGATTCCATCTAAAGTCATTCAGCGCTTCGGAGCCGCTGCGTTTTTCCGCGTTTTCAGAGCCCTCTGCAGGCGGATCAGAATTCCTTTCGGTACATTCCTGCCAGCATCAGCAGGCAGAAGAAATTCATGCAAGGTTTCGCTCCTTCAGGATACATATCTTCCGACTCTGCCGGTTTCATTGAGTTTCTTCTGTCCGGTTCGTATTCTTTATAAGCTTTCCTCCAGAGCGTGTCAAGCAAATGCATTGTCTGATATCGACTGTTTTCATACGAAACCGGCATGTTTGTACTGCCTGCTTTCTCAGAAGCACGCACCGGCCTGTGCCTGTTACACCAGACCGGCATGCCTGTCATCACACAGTCGGTTCCCTGGGGCTTTCCCGTTTCCCGGCACGAAAAAAAGCGGAAGAATCCCTTGAGATTCCACCGCTCCACAGAAAACCTTTCTCAGGCACTCGGACCTGTACCTCTCACAGACACAGTCCGCATGCGCATCGGATCATAAACGAACCAGTTCTCCACCGGGAATCCGGATCGGTTCTCCATCGTTGACCCGAATCCACGCATCCGCAGCCGTCGGATTGTAGACAAAGCTGTTATCGGCGGCAAACTGCAACTGCCTGAACTGTTCCATACAGTCGACAAACTCGATATTCGTGCAATACCAGATATCGTCCTTATGTCCCATCTTCTCACAGAACGTTTCGATCAGGTCCCAGTTATCCTTATCATCAAACTCATAACTGTGGCCCCAGACATACATAAGATACAGATACTGTTTCTTGAACAGGCCAAGGAATTCATCCCCCAGCTCCAGCAGCCTGTGATTATGGTGACAGGTTGCCTGCCAGCGATACAGATTCTCCGGCAGCGCAAAACTGTCCGATGATCCGACAACACGGGAATACCGGATTCCGCACAGTGGCAGCATCTGTTCGATCTCCTTACTGACAGAACCGTTCGGATAGCTCAGTCCTCTGACCGGGTATCCGGTCCATGCTTCCAGTGCCCTGCGGTCCTCCAGAACTTCATGGACTGCCTCAGGCAGCGGACAGCGTGCAATCGTCGGATGCGTCACCGTATGGCAGGCCACTTCATGCCCGGCATACAGGGTCGGGATCTCACTGGGATCCACCCTTTTCCCATCGCCGAACAGTCCGGAATTCAGATGGAACGTGCCCTTGATGCCATTGCGGTTAAAGATATCAATCAGTCTGCGGTCCTGAACCTTCCCATCATCATAGCTCATGGTCAGCGCCTTATGCTTACCACCCGGAAAACAGCAATAAACCTTGTTCATAGTCATTCCTCCCAGATCATTCTGTAAACTATTCTGTGCTCATTGTATTCTCAGGCCCGATTTTCAGAACGCCGTACGACTTCCCTTCCGGGACCTCAAGCGCCATTCCTGTCGATGCCTCCATTTTTTTCAGGGCATTCTCCGCGCCTGTACCACTCTTGAAGACAGGGCGGTATGTATTGTAGTCACCGCGCCCCGTAAACAGGATCGGATAGAACCGGAGCTCCATGGCTTCCAGTTCACTTTCCGCAAACCGCATGTCCACCTGTACGGTCAGTGCATCCCGGTCTTTCGGCCGGATATTGCCTCCGAACACACAGTTTCCCAGACTGTATACTACCGGCATGGTCCCAAGCAGGTCATAGCCCTGGATGATATGCGGATGATGTCCGATCACCAGAGTCGCACCCAGCTCAGCCGCCTGTCGTGCTATGGATTTCTGTGCCTGTGTGGGAGTGGATTCATACTCTTCCCCCGCATGCATGACCACAACAACGGCAGAGCAGCCCAGATCCTGCAGTATCCTCACCTGTCTGGCAAATTCAGTACTTCTTTTCCCTGTCAGCTGAAACGCCACACCGACAAAGCCGATCATCAGCCCTTCGTCGCTTTCCCAGACACACATGTGGGTTTCATCGAACCAGGATACCGCACTCTGCTTAAGAGCCGACTTGGTGTCAAGCAGGCCTTCGGCTCCATAGTCATAACTGTGATTGTTCGCCAGACTCACGCACTCCACACTGCCTTCCGTAAGGATTGCCGTGTATGCGCTCGGCCCGGAAAAATTAAATGTCTTTTCAACCTTTTCCAGCTGCCTGTCTGTCAGAACACCCTCCAGGTTCGCTATGGTGATATCATCCCCGGCCGTCAGCTCCAGCAGTTCACTCATCGGATACGCATACCCGTGCTGGCGGATCGTCCTGGTAATGCTGTGCCCGGAGCCTTTCCCTTTCTCCGTCGTCCCCAGCGTACAATCGCCCAGGAAAGTACAGGTCACCGAGCCCGTGTATCCTCCTACGCGGTACCCCAGCTGCTCCGGTACATGCTCTTCGTCAAAACAGTACCATGTTCCCGAAGCCCCGGCACAGGCCGGAAGCATAAGGAATACCGCCATCAGTATGGGAAGAATCCTTTCATGGAAACGCACCCGGTCTGTTCCTCCTTCTCTGGACTCTCATGCACTGCGGCCGCGGGCATTCGCAGCATGGTCCTCTATCATTCCACCGGGCAGAAGCAGGTTGCCTGAGCCCCCAGTTTCACCTGCAGCTTACCGCCCGGGTAAGCCACTGTGGCCTCGACTTCCGTGTCATGGTTATTCATGACCAGCAGCATATGGCTTGCCGGATAGTATGCGGTCTCCACCAGCGGGTCCTCGCAGAACCCGGCTGCCACCGGATCCGTCTGTGTCATATGGCACAGAAGACACAGCAGCATACGTGCCGACTGCAGGCTGTATTCAAAACCACCAAGATAGGCAGCGCAGCCCTTACCCCAGGCATGCATGGTCATAACCGGCGTTCCGTCCTGAGCCGAGAGTACCTGTGTATCCGGCCCCATAATCCGGATCCCCGCCGTCTTCGGCATCGCTTCCGGCAGTACAAAGGGCAAATGTTCCGCGGTTTCAAAGCTCCAGGGCGCATGGCAGGCATACTCGCCCCTGTCAAGGTCCACGCCCAGCACCCGTGCCAGAGCCAGTCGGGTCGGAAGCCCGTCTGTTGCAGAGGGTTCTCCCACACCGATCAGGCAACCGCCTTCATAGACAAACCGGCTGATCTCCGCAACCAGCTCAGGCGTCTGCCATACACTGCCGCCGCTCCACGCATCGCCTTCCCTGCCCGCATTGATCAGCACATCCACTTCGGACAGCGCACCGGCCTGTACGTCTTCAAAACTCAGGAACCGCACCTCCACCGGAAGCCCGGAAAGCGCTTCATTGATATGGATCAGTGTATGCTCATTTGTCTCATGGAAATGGCCTGACAGCGTCCATGACCTGAGCCGTCCCCAGGTATGCAGGACGCCGACCCGGATATTCAGCGCAGCCGGCTTCCCGGCCTCATGCAGTGCACGGATCCTGCGGAATGTGACCGCCATGTTCTCGATCGCATCATTGAACGCCGGATACCCGATGGTCAGATGCAGGTAACCGCCAAGACCGATCCGGTCCACACACTCCCGGGCAAGCGCACGGCGCACATGCATCCAGTATGCCATGGCATCCTCTTCCGGATGCCCGCCTTCCGAGAATGTCGGGAGCCCGCCAAGACCTACCGGGAACAGGTACGGATGGAACCGCAGCTCATGGACCGGTACATCCACACCGGCACACAGACGGCACTCAAACCCGGAAAAAACGCACTTGATCAGGCCATCAAACCCGATGGACGAGAAATACCTGCCGTACGGTTCCATGCCGACCCAGCTGTCATCATAGAACACATACGCCTGCTTGCCATACTCATGGATAATATCGACCAGCACCTTCGCCCTGTCTGCGACAAACCGCTGGATAAAGTCCATATAATCCCGCTTGGCCAGCGTCGGCGGCCGGTGTGTAGCCTGAAGCTTGCCCTGATGAATAAAGTCCTCTGCAGTGAGCGCATACCCATACTCGGCCTCAAACGCCTTCAGGGCCGCCGGGCTGACCGTGAAATCATAGGATGCCCAGTCCACAAACCTTGTGGTCCGGCGCATATCCTCGCCGAAAATCCATACGAAATTATAGAACAGGGATGTCAGACGGATCACATTCGTCTGGGGGTTTTCTTCGCACCATGTGCGCAGCCACTGCTGCAGGTATGCCCATGCTTCCGGATGTCTCGGATCCAGCTGGCGCAGGTGTTCACTGGTCCAGTGGTTGGTGGTGTGATTGTACATATTGATCTCTTCCCAGATCCGCCAGGCCAGGAAAGATACACTGTAGTCATGGTATGGTACACAGTTCCTGATCCGAACTTTCCCCTGCGCATACTCCCATGCATCCGCGGGCACCAGCTGTCCGGCAGTCCTGTCCCAGACCTGCCAGTACTCCATGGCTTCAGGACTGGTATTCAGCTCAAACTGCTCACGGAAATACCCGTTCAGGGGCTCGATCTCCAGTATATCGGACTGAGCCATCACAAATTCAGAAGTCAGAAAAACCTGCTGCTGGCTGTCCGGGTGCGCTTCTGCAAAAGCGTTATGCTGCCGGATAATGCAGATTGTGGAATAAATCCTGTACCCGGCATCCACGATTTCAGAAGACAATTTGGTTCCGTCACTGTCCCGGATCACATCCGCGCCCCATTTCCGGGCCATCTCAAGCGTCAGCTGTTCATACCCGGCTTCTCCGGGAAGTGTGAATCCACCAGAATGATAGTCTTGCATAGCTCAGGTTCCTTTCTTTCATTCATGCCTGAACAGATCCCTGTTCATTGTGTCGTGTATTCATGATCGTATACCGAATTGACTGCATCTGTTTCATTGTAGTGAATTCTTCAGAGAACGTCAATCAATAATTCACGGTTCCCACCGCCCCTGCGCCGCCGAAAACGGACCGGATCCCGGCATGCTTTTCAATCCCATCCGTGTGTGTTACACTTCAGCCGGTTTCTTCTTGCAAACCACGTATCGAACCTCCGGGCTCCAGCATCCCGGAACTTGATCTGCCGCACAGGCATGACCGAATTAACGGGGCCGATCTTATATAAAGGTGTGTGAAATCATTTGAGACGTATCTGGCTTCTTGGCTGTATCCTTCTCCTCCTGGCCACTGCGGCCTGCGCTGAAGACGTCCGTATCCAGACCCCCGGTGGAAAACTGAATGCCCGCAAGGCTGCAGACAGCCAGTCCGGGATTGCATTCACCATCGCCAACCACAGTCTTGTCAGTCTGGAAGAGCTCCAGGGCGACTGGGCCAGGATCACGTATAAGAAAAAAACCGGCTATGTAAAAACCGAGTTTCTTCTTCTGCCTTCAGCACTGGTCGGAGAAACCGTGTATACCGATGGTGAGACCGCACTGCTCTATCTGGCTCCGGACACCAATGCAGCGCTCTGCGGCATCCTGTCCCCGCTCGATCCCGTGACCGTCCTTTCGCTCGAGGATGCATGGGCCCAGGTACAGAGCGGCAGTCAGTCCGGCTGGATGCAGCTCAGTGCCCTGAGCTGGCAGAGAAAAGAGCCGGAAGGCACTCCGGAATGGATCCCGCTCAGGGGCCGGACAGTCATGGCCGTGACAGCAGACTCGAACCAGGCGCACAGCATCTCAGTTGAGTCCGGAACGCCCGTGACCGTAACACAGATCCTGGACGACCACTGTCTTGTTCAGACTGATTCAGTCATGGGATATATCCCTGTGCATGCTGTTGCACTCGCCGAGGATGCATCCGACTGGAATCCCTCTGAAACCATGACACCCTCTGAAGCCCTGGAAAAAGCCGCAGCCGCACTGAAAAAGCGCTTCAGGACCTTCTCAAAGCAGAAACTCTACAGCAGTATCTCCCGAGAAATGCCACAGAACCTGTACCATTGCCTGTACCTCAATGAGGACGACCAAGTCCTGTACGGTGCTCTGGTCGATCCGTCCACTGCCAGAGTCCTCCTGACAGCTTCCTACGCAGACTTTGCTGTCCCTGTCCCCGAGTCCAATCTCCTGCCCTACGCTGAGCTCCGGCTTGATGTGAGTGCTGACCGCCTCCGGATCGGTGAGATCCTTGACTGTACGGTCCAGGCCTGGACGAATGCCTCCTGTATATGGTCACTGCAGAAAGATGGAAAAGTGCTTCTCACCTCCGAGGATACCGGTCATTTCCATGCCTCATACCGACCGCGCACATCCGGCGAGTATACCATTTCCGTCACTGTAACGGACCCGGATGGCCTGAGCAAAAGCACGGATGCAGAGTTTACCGTTCTGGACGAATCGGTTCCGGAAGCACTGTGTGATGTATACAGTCAGAAAGACGGATGGTGGGCAGACAAGGCATACCGCAAGAGTACCCTCGAGCAGTCCGGGTGCGCCATCTTCACGCTCTCCCATGCCCTGAACCGGCTCGGGTTTGAAGGGGACGATATTCTGCCTGAGAACCTGGCCAGAACCTACGCGCTCTGCCTGACCGTCGACGGAACAAACAATGAACGGCTGATTCTGGAATCATCCGCACAGTATGGACTGACCACACGCCGCAATCTCATCGAAGACAAGACGAACATTGCATCCCTTCTGCGCAGCGGTGCTCTGTTCTCCTTCTCCATTGCCCGCGGGCATATCGCACTCATTGACGGACTCTCAGCGGACGGAACCATGGTGCATATTGTGGATTCCGCGCCCTCGGCAACCTATGAAAGGATTGTCAATACAGAAATCTATATTGAAAAAAAGGAAGGCCTGTTTCGCTCAATCCGTTCTCTGGATGACATTGCGGGCGCCCGGTGGTATCTCGATACAGAAGCCTATGGCGGACTCGAATACTGGATGCCGCTGGAATATGCAGCGCGTCGCGGAGTCCGGCTCATCCAGCGCCCGTAATCCATTCCTTCCCGCATCCCATGGCAGAGGTACCTTGGACCATCGGTACCTCTGCTTTTTTATGCCCATGATGGAAGAACTGGCATTGACTTTTCCATAAAAGAGGCTACACTTAACAAGAAATTACCCAAGCTGAGAAAGGAACATACCATGAAGAAAATCACAAACAAACTCCTGTGGATTTTTGCTGTTGGCCAGTTCGGCTGGAGTCTGCTCTCCGGCATCATCTCCAACTGGATGGTCTACTACTATACCGGCACGCCGGACGCGCAGAACCCGAATACGGGCATCTTTGCATCCTATATCACCCAGAACCCGATTCTCTTCCGGCTCACACTGTTCGGCCTGGTACTGGCCGTCGGACGCATTTTTGATGCCATCACGGACCCGCTGATTGCCGGCTGGTCTGACCGCAGTAACTACCGCGGCGGGCGCAGGATCCCGTTCATGCGTGCCATTGCCATACCGTTTGCGCTCGTCACGATTGTCCTGTTCGTGCTCCCGCAGACGGGCAGTATCGCCGTCAATGATGTCCTGCTGTTCGTGCTCCTCATGCTTTTCTACCTGTTCATGACCATCTTCTGCACACCATACAATGCACTCATTGCAGAGCTCGGTGACACACAGGAGCACAGGATCAACGTCTCTACCTACATTTCCTTTACCTTCATCGTTGGTCAGAGCCTTTCCTTCATGCTACCCAACCTTGCCAGCATGCTGGAAGGTGTCGCCGGACAGGCGGGCTCCATCCGGCTGGCTGTGGCCATCATGGCAACGATCGCCTGTATCGCCATGCTGGTTCCCTCCTTCTACATCAAGGAACGTGACTACATTGACAGCAAGCCCAGCCAGACCAATGCCTTCAGTTCTCTGCTGAAGACCTTCCGGAACAATCAGTTCCGCCACTTCGTCTACAGCGATGTGATTTACTTCTTCGCACTGACACTTTTCCAGACCGGCCTTGCCTTCTATGAAACCAAGCTCATGGAGATTGAGGACACCTGGACATTCGTGCTGACGGCCACCATGACATTCATCAGCGTCTGTCTGTACCCGGTTGTCAACAAGCTCGCACCGCGTCTGGGCAAGAAAAAGCTCATTGTCACCGGCTTCTTCGCCTATGCCTTTGTCTTCCTGATCACTTCCCTTTGCGGGAAAGGCCTGTACTGGGGCTTCATCATCGCAGTATGTGCTGCGATTCCCATGGCCATCCTCGGCATCCTCCCGCAGGCCTGTGTCGCCGACGTGGCTGAGCTCAGCCGGCTGGAAACCGGTGAGGACCGCAGCGGCATGTTCTTTGCCGCCCGCACCTTTGCCTTTAAGATGGGACAGGCACTGGCCATGGTCGTGTTCACCTCCGTCACCGTAGCCGAGACCGCTGCGAGCTACCGCAATACTGCGATCATCGCGACCGTCACATGCCTCATCGGTGCCTTCCTCTTCCTGCTGTACAATGAGAAACTGATCCTGGGCCGGATCCAGGCGCTCAAGGGCAGCGAAAAGTAATGCACCCGGAATCCCGGAAACCAAAAAATGACTGGCAGCTTCAGACGAGGCTGCCAGTCATTTTTCTGTTTAGTCTTCCACACTGGTCATCAGTTCCATGCACCTAGACTGGTTCATGGCTTTGCACATGTCCACAAACTTCTCCAGCGGTACATCATGAAGCTGCTGCTTCTGACCACGGATGGTCAGCGACACTGTATGGTCTGCCGCTTCCTTATCCCCGACCACGACAATGTACGGATCCTTCATGGTCTTGAAGAACTTGATCTTCTCGTTCATGTTCTTGTCCGCATAATCGACTTCCGTACGGATACCGGCATCTTCCAGTTTCCGGACCACTTCTTCCGCATAGGCATTATGCTCGGTACGGATCGGAACCACCGCAACCTGGTACGGGTTCAGCCAGAACGGGAATGCACCCTTGAAATGTTCAATAATGATTCCGATGAACCGCTCAAACGAACCGTAGATTGCACGGTGCAGCACGACCGGCTCCTGGAGCACACCATTGGAATCCTGATAGGTCAGGCCGAAATTATGCGGCAGCTGGAAGTCCAGCTGGACGGTACCACACTGCCATTCGCGTCCCAGAGCATCCTTGATCTGAAGGTCAATCTTCGGGCCATAGAAAGCACCATCGCCTTCATTGATCTCATAATTGCCTTCTCCGTAATGCTTGTCCAGAATGCGCTTCAGGGCTGCTTCCGCACGGTTCCAGACTTCAATATCGCCCATGAAATCATCCGGCCGCGTCGAAAACTCTGCACGGTAGGTCAGTCCGAAGGTGGAGTAGATCCGGTCGGCAATGGAGATAATATTCTCAATCTCCTGCTCGATCTGGCTCTCCATGACGAACGTATGGTCGTCATCCTGCCGGAACTCCTGCACGCGGAACAGACCGTTCATCTGACCGGACTTCTCTTTCCTGTGCAGCACATCATACTCGCTGTAGCGGATCGGCAGTTCCTTATAGGAATGCGAACGCCGCTTGTAGGCAGTCATGGCATTCGGGCAGTTCATCGGCTTGGCGCCCATCATATCCTCTGCATCCGGTGTCCAGTCCGTTCCCGGGACCACAAACATGTTATTCTGATAATGTGCCCAGTGCCCGGAGATCAGCCACAGTTTCTTGCTGTTGATGACCGGTGCGGAAATCTCCTGATACCCTTCACGTGCCTGGAGCTCACGGGAGAATGTCAGCAGAGCCTGGTACAGCTTGGCGCCTCTCGGGAGCCAGTAGGGCATGCCCGGTGCAGTCTCAGAGAACATGAACAGGTCCAGCTGCGGTCCGATCTTCTTGTGATCGCGCTCCTGTGCCTCTTTCACCCAGGCAAGGTGTGCCTTCAGCTGCTGCTGATCCGGGAATGCATACACATAGATACGCTGCAGGCTGTCCCGCTTTTCATCCCCGCGCCAGTATGCGCTGGACACAGACTTGACTTTGAATGCTGTGGAAAGAAGCTCAGCAGAGTTGGCCACATGAGGTCCCCGGCAAAGATCCACATAATCATCGCCCGTGTAATAGATGGTCAGTTTTTCATCTTCCGGCAGGTCTTCAATCACTTCCGTCTTGAACTTCTGGCCCTTGAACAGTTCCAGTGCTTCTGCACGGCTGATTTCTTCGCATCTCCAGTCTTCTTTCCGCTTGAGTATCTCCTTCATCTTGGCTTCAATCACCGGAAAGTCTTCTGTCGACACACCGCGGGGCAATACAAAATCATAGTACAGCCCGTCAGCAATCTGCGGACCAATGGCATACTGTACGTTTTCCTTGCCAAAGATCTCAATGACCGCCTTGGCAAGAATATGCGCCAGTGAATGACGATAGACCTGCAAAAATGCTTCCTTTTCCATGAGTAACTCCTCCTTACCTTTGCTCGCAGAGACCGAAAAAAAGACATCCATCCCCTGCGGGGACGAATGTCTGTACATCCGCGGTTCCACCCTGCTTGCTATCATAGCCAACTTAATGTCATGCAGTAACGCACATGAAACGCTCCTGTCCGGGGATGGTTCCTGCTCCCGCTTTCGGTATCCGCTTTCAGCCACTGACGGATACTCTCTGACCGCGCTCTGAAGCCGGCATGTTCCCCTTCATCCAAAGAGATGCATAGATCCTAGCACTTATCCATACCTCTGTCAACTCCGGTACAGACTGTTTTTTCATGAAACTGCCCTTTCCGGCCATCCGTCAGCCTTCCTTATCACAGAAAACCAGGATCAGCCTTCCGGAACTGAATGCCAGATGCACACGCTCCGCACGCATCTGATTGCTTACACCCAGCGGATACGTCTGTACCAGATCCGTGCCGTGCAGTTCCCACTCCGTACCGGTCAGTTCCACATGCTCAACACGCTCTGTCATGGCAAATATGGACAGATACTGTTCCGCCCGTCCGGGAAAGGTATACTCCCCCGGCAGCAGCACAGTCAGTGCGTGTCTTGAGTCAAACAGCCAGGCTTCCTCACCTTTGTCAGCGCATTCCGCCAGACACTGGATATTGGCCAGCGTATGATCCAGCCGTCCCCCGAGCCCGCCATAGATCTGAAACACCCGGTATCCGCGGCTCCTGCCTTCTTCCAGACACAGCCGCATGTCGGTATCATCCTTATGCCAGCTCAGCTGACGGAACGGAATCTGCGCAAGATGGGAAACCGGCATGCTGTCAAAGTCACCAATCACAAAATCCGGCTGTATGCCATACGCCACGGCTGCATCATATCCGCCGTCCGCGCAGAGCACCAGGTGCGGGCTGCCTGAAGCCATACTCTCCCGGCGTTCACCCTTCCACATGGGGCCTATGATCGTGCAGATCTTTTCCAAAACGACTCCCGCCTTTCTTTTCATACAAAAAAGTGGCAGGACTGCCACTTTTTTGTATTGATGTTATCAGGCTTCCGGAGCCTCTTCAGCTTCCACAGCGGGCTCTGCAGTTTCCACAGATGCAACCGGCTGGGCTTCTTCAGTATCCAGATCCAGGCTCTCTTCATCCGCTTCAATGGCTTCGTCATCCATTGCCTGGCGAATGCTCAGAGAAATGCGCTTGTTCTCAAGATCCACACTCAGCACCTTGACTCTGCGGATATCTCCGACCTGTACTGCATCTTCAACCTTGGCGATCTTGGTCGGTGCGCACTGAGAAATGTGTACCAGACCATCCAGACCGGGCTCGAGCTCCACGAAAGCACCGAAGGTCACAATGCGGACAACCTTGCCCTCAACGATTGCGCCTACAGGATACTTCTGGTCTGCGTTGTCCCAGGGACGCGGCTGCAGCTGCTTGTAACCGAGCTGAATGCGCTCACGTTCACGGTCCAGGCCCAGAATCTTCACGTCGATCTCCTGGTTGGGCTTCACGACTTCACTGGGATGATGGATGCGGCCCCAGGAAAGATCAGTGATATGGATCAGACCATCCACACCGCCCAGGTCCACGAAAGCACCGAAATCAGTCAGGCGGCGGACAATGCCATGAATGACAACGCCTTCTTCAAGACGGTCCCATGCTTCCTTCTTGCGGGCATCGTTTTCTTCAATGATCACGGCCTTGCGGCTGGCAACCACGCGGCGCTTCTGCTTGTCGATCTCAATGATCTTCAGGCGGACATCCTTGCCGACGAAATCGCCGAGCTTTTCGATGTAACGCGGAGCAACCTGAGATGCCGGTACGAACGCACGCACGCCGCCGACGTCACAGATCAGGCCGCCCTTGACAGCTTCCTTGCAAACGCCTTCAACATACTCGCCTGCGTCATACTTTTCCATCAAAGCTTCCCAGGCCTTGCGGTTCACAATATTGCGCTGAGACAGGACAACATTGCCTTCACCGTCATTGACCTTGACCACTTCGACTTCGATCTCATCGCCCAGTTTCACATCCTGCTGAGCCAGATCAGAACGCTTGATCAGTCCGTCGGACTTGAACCCGATGTTGACACAGACTTCATCATCGGTGATCTGCACGACAGTTCCGGTCACGGTCTGGCCAGGACGAATGCGGACCAGGGTAGCATCGACTTCCTTCATGAAGTCGTTCTTGGAAGCATCATCAGCAGCTTCCTGGGATTCTACGGTTTCGGGAATCTGGTTCTGGATTTCCATGTCGGTCATAATAGCGACAACCTCCTTGAGTAAGTCATCCGGTGTGGAAGCACCTGCGGTGACCCCTATGGTCGCGAATCCACTGTGAAGAAAATCATTCGGAATCTCGTTCGCACATTCAACCAGAATCGTATGCGGACAGATTGCATGGCATGCTTCAAAGAGCTTTCGGGTATTCGCACTTTTCCGTCCGCCCACAACCACCATTGCATCCACATCGGACGCCATGGCGATTGCTTCAGACTGACGCATGGCCGTTGCAGAACAGATCGTACACTGCTCTGTAAGGTGATCAACCTTATGGCGCAGTACTTCCAGAACAGCCAGCCACTTATCTTTCGGGAAAGTGGTCTGGACGCAGGCCAGAGCTCTCTCCAGAGGGGGAAGCGCTTCCGCCTCCTCCGGAGAACCAACGATGTAAACATCTCCTCCGGCCCATCCTGCAGTTCCCTGAACCTCCGGATGGTCCTGTTCTCCGACCAGAATCACAGGTGACCCGTCTGCCGTCGTGTCTGCAACAATCCGATGCAGCCGATCCACAAACGGACACGTCAGATCCATGATCCGAGCTCCTCGTTCCGTCAACGACTTCAATACGTCCGGTGAAACACCGTGGCTTCGGATAAGTACAAGCCTGTCTCCCGCTTCCTCAGGGTTTTTCAAAGGCGGGATTCCATGATTCCTGAGCGCATTCACCACCTGAGGATTGTGAATGAGTTCGCCCAGTGTACAGGCCGGTACTCCTTCTTCAGCCACCTTCCAGGCTGCTTCTACAGCACGCCGCACGCCCATACAGAATCCGGCATGTGGTGCGACTTTGATCTGCATGACAGTCTCCTTTCGCAGATTCGTTCCGTATATACTTCTATAGTTTTTCCCGATTTCCTTCTTGATTTTTAAAAAAATATAAAAAACAACCGACAGACTTACCTGCCGGTTGCACAGAACGCTTGTCACTTACCCTGTACTGATTGTATTTCCGCCTGCATGGCACGGTATGAAGCCTTCAGCCGGTCCATCAGTAAAGCGCAGGTTTCCCTGTTTACTCCCTCTTCACACAGATCCTGGATATCCAGAGGTTCCCCGATACAGACACGGTTCACATGGAACATGCGGTACTTTTTTTCTATGTATACAGGCAATACCGGTACCCGGGCCCTGAGCGCAATCAGTGCCATACCATCTTCCGTCTCTTCCATGACCCCCTGATGATGCCGTGTACCCTCGGGGAAAATGCCCAGTACTGCGCCATCCTTCAGCGCCCGGGAACAGGCGCGCATGGCTTCCATGTCCCGGTTATGCCGGTCAATCGGGATCATATGCAGTGCATTCAGCAGCCACTTCAGGAACGGCACGGCCACCAGTTCCTTCTTGCCGAGAAAGGTCACTTCCAGCCCGCGCACAGGGAATGCGGCCAGCAGAGGATCCATATTGGACCAGTGATTCGACACAAGAATAAACGGTGCCTTGAGCTGCGCTCTCTCCTTATGGTAATACCGCACAGGCCCCAGTGTTCTGAAGAGAACACCTACCAGACATCTGGCCACTGTATACAGAACAGTTCTTTTTTCGGCGGCTGGCCGCCGGACCTCATTTTCTGCTTGCTTCATGTTTCTGCCTCACCAGATCAATAATCAGCTGCACCGTATCCTGGAAATTCAGTTCAGATGAATCCACAGTCAGCGCATCCTCTGCGACCCGCAGCGGATCCGTTTCCCGGTGCATATCCTGTTCATCCCTGCGTCTCAGGTCCTCCAGCACATCCTCATAGCGGACATCCGGCGTCTTTTCCTTCAGCTGCAGATACCGCCTCTGAGCACGGACCTCATCCGATGCTGTCAGGAAGATTTTCAGCGTGGCATTCGGCAGCACACGCGTCCCGATATCCCGGCCATCCACCAGCATGGACTGCTGGCTTGCCAGCTGCTGCTGAATCCGGACCATTTCCCTGCGTACGCCCGGATAGGTCGCCACCTTCGATGCCGCCATACTCACTGCTTCCGTGCGGATTTTCCCGGTCACATCCACACCATCCACCAGGGTATGCTGGCCGTCCTGCTCATGGACCACATCGAACTGCAGTCTGTGGCAGAGCGCCTCCACTTCCTCCTGCTTTTCAGGCGAGATGCCTTTTTCCAGGCATGCCAGTCCCAGTGCCCGGTACATGGCCCAGGTATCCAAGTGCAGAATATGCAGTCTTTCAGCTACCGCGTCCGCCACACTGGACTTGCCTGCGCCTACCGGTCCGTCAAGCGCAATACTGAACAATTCTTCCATATACACCCTGCAGAAACCTGATGCAGATTTCTGCCTGCCTCCTTGCGTCATTTTCTTCCTTCTGAGTGTACCACATTTTTGACGGTTCGGCCATCCTGGCTCTCCATCTTTCCCCCGCACCCGTCTGCCTCCTGTCCGGCTGAAGATCACCCAAGTTCCCTGATTTTCATTCACCATTTCTTGAATTTTTATTGACATCCGTTTCCCGGTTCCATACAATACTCATGTTATAGATAGGAAGGAGTCATCTCTACATGATGAAATCTACTGGTGTAGTCCGTGCAATCGATATGCTTGGGCGTCTTGTCATGCCCGCAGAGCTCAGAAGGCAGCTTCACCTTTCCGAGGGCGACCAGATCGAATTCCTGGTCGACGGTGACCGTGTCATACTGCAGAAGTATCTTTCCGGATGCATCTTCTGCGGGAACACCACTGACATCATTCATTTCAAGGATAAGCCTGTCTGCGCTGCCTGCCAGAAACTGCTGGCGGATGATCTGGCAAAGCTCCAGGGAAAGGGCTGATCCGTATGGACTGGAAACAGTATACCGGAACGTTTCCGGTTCTCACCCGGGATGTGGATTACATGGGCACGCTGCGCCCTGCCTCCATGCTGGAAATGTGTCAGGAAGTCGCAACCATACACAGCACCGGCATGGGCCTTTCCAGAGAAACCCTGCTTAAAAACCACGGCGTCGTTTGGGTACTCACATCTCTGGAAACCCACCTTGACTGTCTTCCCGTGCTCGGGGATGAGATCGCAATTACCACACAGCACATGCCCACAAGGCACTTTTTCTTTCCCCGCTATTACACACTGACGGATGCCCGTACCGGTCAGTCCTTCGGAACCATCGCCTCCCTCTGGGTACTCATGGATATCCAAACCCGGCGCATGCAGGCGCCCGGCGAGATCGCACGCATGATGCCCGATAATTCAGACCTTGTCGCACCCACGCCTCTTCCGGCGCCGGTCAGTATCCTCTCCGATGCACCACAGGTCTCAGAGTATCATCCGCTGGTAACCGATCTTGACCTGAACCGTCACGTCAATAACGCCCGCTACCTCGACTGGTGCCTCAATGCACTCGGTATGGAGACACTCACAGACTTCGAGATTTCCAACTTCATCGCCAATTACAGGCATGAAGTCCTTCCCGATGAGCCAGTCACCATTGAACTGCGCAGACATGATCAGCAGTTTTCCTTCAGTGTCATGCACCATGACACCCGCTGCTTTGATCTTTCCGGCAGCTTACGTCCCCGCAGCAAACAGGCAAAAGCCTGAAAAATACCAAAGGCACAGTGTCCACCCATGCGTGATGCACTGTGCCTTTTCCTATGCCTCCGTGTCCGCCCGGAAAGCTTCCGCCAGCATGTTTCTGCCTCCGCGCATGGCGCTGGGGACCGTGCTCTCCTGCAGCTGTGTCATACTCCGCCATACCCAGCCCTCAGGGAGCGGACCCTGCTCCCAGCGTGCACCAAACACGGTGATATCCCATACCTGATGCGTGAAAACATGCTGATACTCTCCCAGAAGCCGGACCTTTCCGCTGCACCTGATCCCGTGCGCTTCCAGAACGCCCTGCATTCTCTCCACGGTCACGGCATCCATGCAGATGGGAAAAATCCAGAGTCCTTCCAGCAGCGATTCCGTCCTTTTGAGCATGCACACCTCCCCACGGTCATTGACCAGCAGGATCATCCCGTACAGGAAATGCTGTTTCTGTCTGGGCGGGGTCTTCCTGGGCAGATCGCTCTGGCGCCCAGCCGCCCTGGCCCGGCAGTGCACCTGAAGCGGACAGTGCCTGCAGTCCGGTACGCCTGGTCTGCAGATCATGCTTCCCAGGTCCATCACAGCCTGGTTCATTTCCCCGGCTCTGCCCTGCGGAATGCATTGCATGGCTGTCTCTGTCAGCCGGCGCCTGGTTGTCGCCCGGTCGATCTCGCCTTCTTCGTCCGTCAGCCTTGCATAGACCCGGAACGCATTCCCGTCCATGGCCGGGACCTGTTCACCGTACGCAATCGAAGCCACAGCGCCTGCGGTATACTCCCCGATCCCGTGAATCCTGCGCAGTGCTTCACAGGTGTCAGGCATCTGCCCGCCATACTCTTCCATAATCTCCATGGCACCGCGATGCATCATTCTGGCTCTCCGGTAATACCCGAGCCCCTCCCAGTGTTTCAGCACCTGATCAGGATCCGCCCCGGCAAGTGCCCGGACCGTCGGGAACGCAGAGAGAAAGGCCGGATAATAGCGCAGCACGGTCTCCACCCGTGTCTGCTGCAGCATGACTTCTGAAACCCATATAG
>ONWQ01000136.1 GCA_900321565.1 uncultured Eubacteriales bacterium | reverse complement strand
GGTTCGGGAGATTTTCCCGAAGCAGCTGGAGAAGCTCGGCGTGGAGTACTTTGATTTCTACCTCTTCCACAATGTCTGTGAAATGAACATTGATGCATACCTGGACGATGAAAAGTACGGGATTTACAGTTATCTGATGGAGCAGAAGCGGAACGGCCGGATCAAACATCTGGGGTTCTCCTGCCACGGCAATCTGGATGTGCTCAGACGCTTCCTGGATGCGTATGGCAAGGACATGGAATTCTGCCAGCTTCAGCTGAACTACCTGGACTGGACATTCCAGCACGGCAGGGAAAAGGTGGAACTGCTCAGACAGTGGGGTATTCCGGTATGGGTCATGGAACCGCTGCGCGGCGGAAAGCTTGCAGGGCTTGCACCGGAATACGAGCAGGAACTGCGGGCTCTGCGTCCGCAGGAGGATATCCCGGCCTGGGCTTTCCGCTTCCTGCAGAGCATTCCGTCCGTGACCATGATTCTTTCAGGCATGTCCACACAGGAACAGGTGGAAAAGAACCTGGCAACCTTTGCCGAGGACAAACCGCTGAATGATACGGAAATGCATACCCTGATGGACATTGCATCCCGGATGCTTTCCGTGGGCACTGTGCCCTGCACAGCGTGCCATTACTGCGTAAGCCATTGCCCGATGGGACTGGATATCCCGCACCTGCTTTCTCTGTACAATGAGCATGCCTATACGGGCGGCGGATTCATTGCGCCCATGGCCCTGAGTGCGCTGCCGTCAGACAAACGGCCGCAGGCATGCCTGCAGTGTCGCAGCTGTGAACAGGTCTGCCCGCAGCAGATCAAGATCTCGGAAGTGCTTGCGGATTTCTCTTCAAGGCTTGGCTGATCCTGATACGAACGATCTTGGCCCGCCGCGTCAGATGGGACACGGAACGGGCCTTTTCTCAATATGAACCGGAGGCGTGGAGCGTATGGAAAGACTGTGTGCATGGCTGCTAAGTCTGTTCCTTCTGAGTGTCTGTCCGGGTGCGCCGGCGGAAAGCCCGGAACGGTCCGGGACGCTGGTTGTGTATTTCTCTGCCACGGGTACCACACGGGCGGTTGCGCAGCAGGTGGCGCAGTATCTGGGTGCAGACCTTCTTGAGATTGAGCCTGAGGTTCCCTATACAGCGGAAGACCTGGCGTACTATACCGGCGGGCGCTGTGATCAGGAACAGGATGATCCGGCCGTCAGACCGGGGATGCGCAGCACAGCCATTGAGATGGACCGGTATGATACCGTGCTGATCGGGTACCCGATCTGGCACGGGCAGGCGCCCCGGATTGTCCAGACATTCCTGGAGAGCTATGACTTTGCAGGGAAGACGCTAGCTGTGTTCTGCACATCACATTCCAGCGGACTGGGTTCCAGTGAAACCATTCTGCATGCTTCGGTTTCCGATACGGTCAGATGGCTCAGCGGCAGACGGTTTCCCTCCGGTGCGTCCGGGGAAGAGATCCGCGACTGGCTGGACAGTATCGGCCTGACGCCGGCTGCGCCGGTAACCGGCGTTCTGGACCTTGAGAGCAGAACCGTGCTTCTCAACAGTGGTTACACCATGCCGGTACTGGGTCTGGGCACGTATGCCCTGGACCATGAAACCTGCATACAGTCCGTGATGAGCCTGATTGAAAACGGCGGCCGGCTGATCGATACGGCCTATATGTACGGGAATGAGGAAGCCGTAGGGGAGGGCGTGCGCAGGGCCATGGCCGCGTACGGCGTGAGCCGTGAGGAAATCTTTGTCATCACCAAGCTGTACCCGAGCCAGTTCAGTGAACCGGAAAAGGCCATGGATATGGCACTGGAAAAACTGGACCTGGGGTATATTGACATGATGCTGCTGCATCATCCGGGTGCTGGGGATGTACAGGCCTGGCTGGCCATGGAACGCTATGTGGAAGAGGGCAGGATCCGTTCCCTGGGCCTTTCCAACTGGTACGTGGAGGAACTCACCGAGTTCCTGCCCCAGGTGCATATTCCTCCGGCACTGGTACAGAATGAGATCCATCCGTATTATCAGGAAAAGGATGTGGTTCCCTTCATTCAGGGAAAGGGCATGGCTGTACAGTGCTGGTATCCGCTGGGCGGGCGCGGGTATACCCGGGAACTTCTGACGGATCCCACCATTGTGGAGATTGCTCAGGCGCATCAGGTTTCCGCAGCCCAGGTCATCCTGCGCTGGGACCTGCAGCGCGGGGTGGTGGTGATCCCGGGCTCGTCCAATCCGGAGCATATCCGTGAAACCTGGACCTGTTCGGGTTTGAGCTGACGGATGCGGAGATGGAACGCATGGCCGCACTGGACCGCGGCGAAAAACATGACTGGTACTGATTTCACGATCCGGGCGCCTCACAGGGGCGCTTTCTCTGTGCAACTGTGGTGAACATGCCGGGGAATATGGTATGATAGATCCCGCAGGTACCGGGCAGAATGTCCGGACAATGAGCGGACATGGATATACGGAACTGACATACCGGAGAAAGGAGGCTGTGCGCATGCGAAGGAAGGCATCCCTGCAGGAATGGCTGCAGAATCTTTTTCAGGGCATGAAGGTACACCGCAGCCAGCCCCTGCCGGAAGAAGTCACGGAACTGAATGCCCTGGCGCAGTTCATGCAGAGCCTTCTGGACTCGGACCATTATGTTGCCCGGAGCGAATATCAGTCAAGGCTGGAGGAAGCCAGTGCCCTGATCCGCTGGTTCCGGACCCTGGAAAAGAGCGGGACACTGACCGCGTTCTGCCGGCGCAGGGGCGTTTCTCTGCAGAGCGTACAGGAAACACTGGAAAAGTACGATACATTCCCGGGTGCCATGGAAGCGCGGAACGCGGAATATGTCCGCAGGACCATGGAAGCAGAAAAGGAGTATCTGGATCATATCCTGGATGCCTGTGATCCGGGCATCCGGCTGGATGACAATCAGCGCGAGGTGGTTCTGACCGATGAGGACTACTGCCTGGTGGTGGCAGGCGCCGGTGCCGGAAAGACGACAACCGTGGCGGCCAAGGTCCGGTATCTGGTGGAACGTCAGGGGATTGACCCGGCCCAGATCCTGATCATCTCCTTTACGAACAAGGCCGTGAATGAACTCAGACAGCATATCCAGAATGAGCTGAAGCTTCCCTGTCCCATTGCCACGTTCCACTCCACAGGGAATGCCATCATGCATAAGCAGAACCCGGAGAAAATGAACATTGTGGAAGAAAGCCGGCTGTATTATGTGATCCGGGATTACCTGCGCAGCTTGGTGCTGCGCAATGAAAGCATGGTCAACCGGCTGATCCTTTTTTTCGGCACATATTTTGATGCGCCGTTTGAGGGCCAGGATCTGAATGCCTTCTTCAATCATATTGCCGGCTCCCGGTTCGTGTCCATGCGCGGGGAACTGGATGCCTATCAGAAGCAGATCCTGGATGTGAAGACGAGGAAAATGGTAACGATCCAGAGCGAGATGCTGCGCTCGCGTGAAGAGGTCGAGATTGCCAATTTCCTGTATCTGCATACCCTGGACTACGAGTATGAACCGCTGTATCCGTACCATATTGAGTATGCGCGCAAGCCCTATACCCCGGACTTCCGGATCATGCAGGGCGAGAAGACAGCATACATTGAGCATTTCGGGATCACGGAGGACGGCCGGAATGACCGGTATTCCCGGGACGCGCTGGAAAGCTACAAGAAGGCAGTCAATGACAAGATCCTTCTGCACAGGAAGCACGGGACGAAACTGATCTATACGTTTTCCGCCTACCGGGACGGGCGAACGATGCTGGAGCATCTGCAGCAGCAGCTCCTGGACGCCGGGTTTGAACTGAAGCCCCGGTCCGGCAGGGAAGTCCTGGAAAAACTGGTGGCTTCCGAGGAAAACCGGTATATCCGGCGCCTGGTTGCACTCCTGAGCCGGTTCATCGTCAATTTCAAGACCAACGGGTATACCGTGGAAGAGTTTGACCGGATGCTCCATGCCACGAAGAACGAGCGCACACGGCTGTTCCTGTACATATGCAGGGACTGCTATCTGGAGTATGAGCGGTTTCTGCACGAGCATCACGCGGTGGACTTCCAGGACATGATCAATGAGTCAGCCCGGATCCTGCGTGAAGCCCGGGATATGCATGAGAAGCTGAACTTCCGCTATGTGATCGTGGACGAGTATCAGGATATCTCCAGGCAGCGGTTTGACCTGGTCAGGGCACTGCGCGAGGTGACGTCGGCCAAGATTATGGCGGTCGGGGACGACTGGCAGTCCATCTATGCCTTCAGTGGTTCGGACATCACACTGTTCACGCAGTTCGAGGAAAAAATGGGCTATGCCCGGCTGCTCAAGATTGTGCGCACGTACCGCAATGCCCAGGAAGTCATCGATATTGCCGGGAACTTCATTCAGAAGAACCAGGCACAGCTGCGCAAGGAACTGATCTCCCCGAGGCATATCGAGGACCCGGTGATCATCTATACCTACAGTAGCCGGCGCAAGGACGCGAAGGCGAATACGCGCAGCGGGGCCAATTATGCCCTGGCGCACGCCGTGGAAACGGCCCTGGAGCAGATCATGGAATACAACCGGGCGGAGGGCAGACCGGACTCAGGGCAGATCCTGCTGCTGGGCCGGTACGGGTTTGACGGCGACAAACTGGAACAGTCCGGTCTGTTTGAGTACATTACCCGGGGCAGCCGCGTGCGCTCGGTCAAGTATCCGCAGCTGAACATCACTTTCATGACCGCGCATGCGTCCAAAGGCCTCGGCTATGATGAGGTCATTGTGCTCAACGGCAGGAATGAAGCCTACGGGTTCCCGTCCAAGATTGAGGAGGACCCGGTGCTGTCCTTTGTCATCCGGGAGGACCGGTCCATGGAGTACGCAGAGGAAAGACGTCTGTTCTATGTGGCCATGACCCGGACCCGGAACCGCGTGTACCTCATCGCGCCGGAAGAAAACCCTTCGGAATTCCTTCTGGAGATCCGGCATGACTATAAGAATGTGTCCCTGCGCGGGACGTGGGACGAGAACGTCCAGCCGGCAAATGTGTACCGCAAGAGCTGCCCTGTGTGCGGGTATCCCATGCAGCTGCGCTATAAGCCGGCCTATGGGCTCCGGCTGTACCTGTGTACCAACGAGCCGGAGGTGTGCGGATTCATGACCAATGAACTCCGTGCGGGCGCCATGTCCATTCTCAAATGTGACCAGTGCCGGGACGGATACCTGGTGGTCAAGCCGGGCCGGGGCGGAAGCGACTTTATCCTGGGCTGCACGAACTATAAGCGGGATGGCACCGGATGCGGCCGGATCATGACCCGTGAGGCCTATGATACGCTCATGGGCGTCCACAGCGCACGCACTGCGGCTCCGGTATCCATACCCTCCGGCAGGCGCTTTGAACCGGCGCAGCGGCCGGGTTCCCCGGCGGTCCCGAAGAGTGAACCGGCTCAGGCGGAACCTGAGCGCGATGTCATCCGGGGCGCAGAAGGCCGGGAGATTCTCTATAAGGGAGTAGACCTGAACCGTGCGCTGGTGCAGACGCTTCAGTGCCTGTCGGATGTCAGCATGCGCCGGTTTGTCTCCCGGGAGATGCTCATTGACCTGCTCCGGGATACGGAAAACCCGGCGCTGAAGCAGGCGCGCATCCCGCGGCCTGAGGACGCGGGTGCACTGCGGCAGCTGGAGCGGGAGGATGCGGAGAGACTGATCCACTGGCTGGTGGAGCGCGGGTATATCCTGGAAACCCGGGGCGCGCATCCGGTACTGCACCCGACATACCAGGGCCGTCATCTGCATGAAACCATTTCGGGCCGCCAGATTGCCTATCTGAAGCGGTTCCTGGAAACCAGAAATGCAGAGCATGCGGGAAATGGAAAAGTTTAACGTTAAACTCTGCAAATTTTAGCCTGCCGGTATAATGACAAAACCGGGAATCTGTGGTAAGGTACCTGAGGAAGAAACAGGGGGACTCCCCGGAAAGGAAGGAACGGTATGCCTGGCATGATGGAAATCCGAAAACTGCAGGATCAATACAATAGCCCAGCAGAGCGCCATGAACGCTGGGATTTGTTTGCGTACCCATGCAGGAGAGGACCATGGACCATGCACGGCAGCCGGGAGATGCTTTCTGAGTGAAAAATCCGGGGCCGGACAGAAAATGCATGCCGTTTATCCTGCAGAGGATAGACGGTTTTTTTGATGCGGTAAGCAGGAGATGAAAGTATGCTGGAGATTCAGGGAAAGATCGGGAGCGCCCTCTGCTTTGCAAAGACAGTGGAGGCGGAAGCGGTGGAACAGATCCGCCGGATGTGTGACTATGAACCCACCCGCGGCAGCCGGATCCGGATCATGCCGGATGTGCACGCCGGCAAGGGCTGCACCATCGGGACAACCATGACGGTGGAGGGCCGGGTTGTGCCAAACGTGGTGGGCGTGGATATCGGTTGCGGGATGTATACCGTACGTCTTCTGGACCGGGATGTGAATTTTGAGAAAGTGGACGAGGCAGCGCACTGGATTCCTTCGGGCATGCATGTCTGGGACGATGTGCAGGCAGCGTTTGACCTGTCACAGCTGCGATGCTTCCCGCACCTGCAATACAGGTCCCGTCTGGAATGCAGCATGGGCACTCTGGGCGGCGGGAACCACTTTATTGAACTGGATGAAGCCGGGGACGGAACCCGGTACCTGGTGATCCACAGCGGCAGCCGGAACCTGGGCAAGCAGGTGGCGGAATGGTACCAGCAGCTGGCCGTGGACATAAGTCTCGGCCGCGACAATCTGAAAAGCCGGAAGGCGGAACTGATCCGGGAATACAGAGAACAGGGCCGTCAGCGTGAGATCGAGGCGGCACTGAAAGCGCTGGAGAAGGGAACCAGGGTAAGTGATGTCCCGGAAGAACTGTGCTGGCTGGAAGGAGAGGCACTGGAGGATTACCTGCATGATGTGGAAGTGTGCCAGGCGTTTGCAAGAAAGAACCGCGAGACCATGGCCGCACTCCTGCTGGAACGCTCCGGACTGCGCGGCGGGGAAGCCTTTCATACGATCCACAATTATATCGATACGCAGGAAAGGATCCTGCGCAAGGGTGCCATTGCGGCACACGCCGGTGAAAAGGTCCTGATCCCCATGAACATGCGGGATGGCAGCCTGCTGGCCGTGGGCCGGGGGAACCCGGAATGGAACTGGTCCGCACCGCATGGAGCGGGACGCCTCATGTCCCGCCGGGCTGCACGGGAAACCCTGAGTCTGGAGGCCTACCGGGAGACCATGAGCGGCATTTATACAACCTCTGTGGACCTGTCCACACTGGATGAGGCACCGATGGCATACAAACCCATGGAGGAGATCCTGGAGGAGATCCGGGATACCGTGGAAGTCGTGGACGTGATCCGTCCCATATACAATTTCAAGGCAGCAGGCTGAACGATCTTGTTCCGGCCTGTGCCGGAACAGGAGGAAAATAAAATGCTTCAGAATATACCTGTCATTGACCTGAGAAAGACCGGACAGAACATAGCGGCACTGAGAACGGCCGCAGGGCTCTCCGTCAGAGAGCTTCAGGACATGTTCGGGTTTGCGACCCCGCAGGCGATCTACAAGTGGCAGAACGGACTGACCATGCCGACCGTGGACAACCTGGTGATCCTCGCCAGCGTGCTGGGCGTTCAGATTGAGGATATCCTGATTCTCAGGGGAGCATAAGAGCCATGGAATGAATAAGGGCCCGGGAACGGAGGTGCCATGCGGCAGAACCGTGTCCCGGGCTTTTTCCGTGTCAGCGCTCGAACCATCTGAGCAGACGCAGTTTGCAGGCATGCTTCCTGCCCGAGTACGGGTGCTCCCGCAGCGGGAGGTTCAGAAAACGCGAGCCAGTGAGCACCGTGGAGGGGTGGGTGAATTCCCGGAATCCCCATTTGCCGTGATAGGCGCCCATGCCGGAGTGTCCGGTGCCGTTGAATGGCACGCCCCGGACCATCAGGTGCAGGCAGACTTCATTGATGCACCCGCCGCCATACTGCTGTGTGCGCATGACGCGGTTGGCCCATTTCCTGTCCCGGGTGAACAGGTAGAGCGCAAGACCATGCTCTCTCCTGGCAATGGTATCCAGCACCGAATCCACTTCCCGGTCCGGAAAGGGAACCACCGGGAGCAGGGGATTGAACAGTTCATGGCGCACGATGGGCTCGTCCATGCCGATGGGATAGAGGATGGTGGGCTGGAACTGACGCGTCGCCGGGTTCCCCTGACCTCCGAACCGGACCCGGTCCGCATACTGACCGGCCTCCCTGGCACAGGCATCGTATGCCTGCGGGGAGATCAGATGCGGGTAGTCCGGATTCTCCAGTGCGTTCTCCCCGATCTGGCGGATGAAGGCTGCCTTCAGTTCCTGCAGGAAAGCCTCGGCGACTTCTTCTGCGACGGCGACCTGATTGATGTTGATACAGATCTGGCCACTGTTGCACAGCTTGAAAAAGGCAATCTTGCGCGCGGCATCCCGGAGATCCGCATCCCTGCAGACAATGCACCAGTTCCCGTTCTCGCCGCCGAGCTCCAGTGCGACCGGGGTCAGGTTGGCGGCAGCCTTCTCCAGAACATGCTTTCCGATGCGCGGAGAGCCGGTATAGAAGATCTTGTCAAACCGCTCACTGAGACAGAGGTCAGCCACATCATGCCCGCCACTGACGACACAGACATAGTCTTCCGGATAGATCTCCCGCAGGATCCGGTCCAGTACATCGGTGCAGGCACCGGACTTGGAACTGGCCTTGATGATGGCCGTGTTCCCGCCGGCAATGCTTGCGATCAGTACGCCCAGGGAAAGCAGGAACGGAAAGTTGAACGGACTGATGATCAGAGTGACGCCATAGGGCATGGGATATACGCGGGTGATCAGACTGGGGAAACAGGTAAGCCCGCTGTAGTGGATCTCCGGCCGTGCCCAGCGGCTGAGTCCGCGGAGCGTTTCGTTGAGTTCCAGGATGACTGAACCGATATCACAGAAATAGGCTTCCGGAACACTGCGTCCTAGGTCTGCGTGCAGTGCCTCCTCCATCTCCTGTTCATGCTGCCGGAGCGCATCCCGGAGCTTTTTTAGTTGCTGCCTGCGCCAGGCAACATCCAGGGTCTGTCCGGTGCGGAAGAACGCGCGCTGGCGCTCTGTCAGTTCATGAATTGCCTCATGTGTCCAGTCCATAATAGCCTCCTGTCAGCTGTCCGTGGCCGGGATCCGGCCCGGTTCAAAGGTATACCCAAAACGAGGCTTCCGTCAAGGCGGAAATGCGGATGATGGTATAAAGAAATGGACTTTCCAAACCGCCGGGGGGATGGTATCATTTGCAGCGCAGTACACTGTACAAATCTGCCGGACAGGGCAAGGGCGGCCGGCACGGCTGCCCGGACGGAAAAGGAGAACAGTATGCAGAAGTTTCTGACAGATCGTTTCTGGCACGGCGGTGACTATAATCCGGATCAGTGGCTGGAGTATCCGGAAGTTCTGGAAGCGGATATCCATCTCATGCAGAAAGCGCATGTGAACGTGGTGTCCCTGGGGATCTTTTCCTGGGCATTCCTGGAACCCGAAGAGGGCCGGTATGAGTTTGACTGGCTGGACCGGATCGTGGACCGGCTTTCACAGGCCGGGATCATGATTGACCTGGCCACACCGTCCGGCGCACGCCCGGCATGGCTTGCGCAGAAATATCCGGAAGTGCTCCGGTGCGATGCCGCGTTCCAGCGCAGGCATTTCGGGGAACGGCATAATCACTGTCTGACATCCCCGGTATACCGGGACAAGGTGCGCTCGGTGGATACAGCCCTGGCCAGGCGCTATGCACACCACCCTGCGGTCCGGATGTGGCATCTGGGGAATGAATTCGGCGGCGACTGTTTCTGCCCTCTGTGTGCCCAGGCCTTCCGCGACTGGCTGAAGGCGCGCTACGGCAGTCTTGAGGAGCTGAACCGCAGATGGTGGACCGGTTTCTGGAGCCAGAAGTATCAGGACTGGTCTCAGATTGAGCCGCCCACGCCCCATGGTGAGATCAGCAATCCGACCATGCGCCAGGACTGGCGCAGGTTTGAGACGGCCCAGTGCCGGTCATTCATTGAAATGGAGCGGGATGCGGTACAGTCCGTGAACCCGGATATCCCGGTCACGGTGAATATGATGGAACGCTTCCGCGACTATGATTACTATACACTGGCTGAGGCTGTGGACGTGGTGTCCTGGGACAGCTATCCCGAGTGGGGGAACGGGGATGACCTGGGCGTGGCGGCAAACACGGCCATGAACCATGACATCATGCGCTCACTGAAGCGGCAGCCGTTCCTGCTCATGGAGTCCACGCCTTCCCTGGTCAACTGGAAGGCACACAACAAGCTGAAGCGGCCCGGCATGCATCTGCTGTCCTCGCTTCAGGC
>ONWQ01000294.1 GCA_900321565.1 uncultured Eubacteriales bacterium | reverse complement strand
CCGGAAATGGTGAAACAGTGTGGTCTCGCATACATGCGTGGCGCAAAGGAGTGCGGGAGTGCGGTATCCATCAAGCATTTCCCGGGTGACGGCGTGGATGAAACGGATCAGCATATCCTGACCAGCGTCAATTCCCTGTCATGCGAGGAATGGGACCGGACCTATGGTGATATTTATCAGACGCTGATCAATGCCGGTGCGCTGACGGTCATGGTCGGGCATATTGCGATGCCGGCATACCAGAAGAAGTTTAATCCGGAGCATCCGGATAAGCTTATGCCGGCAACCCTGTCTCCGGAACTGCTGAAGAATCTGCTGCGGGAACAGCTGGGCTTCAATGGCATGATTATCACGGATGCAAGTCCGATGGTTGGTTTCCTGTGTGCCATGGACCGGCGCAGGTCTGTGCCGTACTGCATTGAAGCTGGCTGCGACATGCTGCTGTTCAATAAGGATTATGAGGAAGACCTGGGCTATATGAAGGAAGGCTATGCTTCCGGTATCCTGTCTGAACAGCGCCTGAATGATGCTGTGACACGGATCCTGGCAGCAAAAGCGGCACTGCATTTGCATGAAAAGCAGAAATCGGGTACACTTGCTCCGAACCGTGAGAACCTGGATGTGATCGGGTGTGCACAGCACAGAGCCTGGGCCAAGGAATGCGCGGATAAGGCAGTCACACTGGTGAAGGATACACAGCATCTTCTGCCCATCAGTCCGGAAAAGCATCGCAGGGTCCTGTTTGAGATTCTGGGCAAGTGTCCCAGTGAGCAGCGGGTAGCGAAGCGGTTCATTGAAGACATGGAACGGGAAGGCTTTACCATGATCCCCTATGAGGAGGAAGTCTTTGATTTTTCCAAGCCGATGCATATGGAAACCGTGGAAGAGTTCCGGAGCAAGTATGACCTGGTGATCTATATCGGGAATGTGGAGAATGCTTCGAACAAGACGACTGCCCGCCTGAACTGGCACGCACCGTATGGTGCCGGGAATAATATTCCCTGGTTTGTTGAAGTGGTACCGACTCTGTTCATTTCCCTGCAGAATCCATATCATCTGCTGGATGTTCCGATGGTCAAGACATACATTAATGCATACTCGAACCATGATCTGATGATCGACACGGTGGTGGAAAAGCTGCTTGGCCGGAGTGCGTTCACTGGCCGGAACCCGGTGGATCCGTTCTGTGGCAAGGAATACCTGAAATACTGAGGAGGCATGAACATGCAATTTGATGCAATTCTGTTTGACCTGGACGGCGTAATCTGCAGTACGGATGAATATCATTACCGGGCATGGAAGGCCATGGCGGACAGCATCGGTGTGCCCTTTGACCGGACCATCAACAACCGTCTGCGCGGGGTCAGCCGGATGGTATGTCTGGATATCGTACTGGAAAAGTATCACGGTCCTGCACTGAGTGCAGAGGAGAAGCTTGCTCTGGCAGAAAAAAAGAATGATCTGTACAGGACATCCCTGAAGGAAATGAGCCCGGCAGACCTGCCGGCGGAAGTCAGGGAAACACTGGATACGCTGCGCGCAATGGGACTGAAACTGGCCATCGGGTCGTCCTCAAAGAATACACCGTTCATTCTGGAACGGATCGGCCTCGGAGATTACTTTGATGCAGTCAGTGACGGGAACAATATCACGCATTCGAAGCCGGACCCGGAAGTGTTTCTCAAAGCGGCAGAAATGGTGGGTGCAGACCCGGCGCGCTGCCTTGTGGTGGAGGATGCCGTTTCCGGTGCTGAAGCCGGGCATGCAGGCGGCATGAAAGTCGCGTGCGTGGGCGATGCGGCTGCAAACCATGCAGGCGACTGGAATATGAAGAGTATCCGTGAACTGATTGAGATTGCCGGCGCATAAAGGAGGTCATGGGGTATGGTGAACCTGAAGGCGAAGCCGTTTGATCTCACCGATGCACAGGTGCAGTGGGTAGAGGACATGATCGCGTCCATGACACTGGACGAGAAGCTGAGCCAGCTGTTTGTACTGCTTAAGGCAGTACCCGGCGTGGACGAGGAACGGATCCGGAACCTGATGGAGACTGCACGCCCTGGCGGGATGCGCTGGCAGGGGGGCGACAAGGAAGCAGTATGGAAGCAGAACCGTCTGTTTCAGCAGCACAGCCGGATTCCTGTACTGATTGCAGGCAACTGTGACGATGGTGGTAATGGTGTATTACCGAAGGAAGGCACGTTTGTCGCAACAGCAGCCGAGGCCGGTGCAAGTGCGGGAACAGAAACTGCGTACCATATGGGGTACGTGGCCGGACGGGAAGCGGCAGCGGTCGGCGTGAACTGGATGTTCAACCCGGTGGCGGACGTTTACCGGAACTGGCGGAACACGATTGTGAATACGCGATCCTTCGGCAGTGATCCGGATCGCGTCATTGAATGCGTACGCGCGTATATCCGGGGCATCAAGGATGCTGCCCCGAATATGGCATGCACATGCAAGCATTTCCCCGGGGATGGCTGGGATGAGCTGGATCCGCATATTTCTCCGGCCCACAATGAAGCCGGTGTGGAGGAATGGCTTGCCAGCTACGGCCGTGTATACAGGACGATGATTGACGAAGGCCTGGAAACCATTATGACAGGCCAGATTTCACTGCCGGCCATGAGCCGGAAACTGCGCCCGGGAATCCGGGACACGGAGATCATGCCGGCTTCCCTGGCACCGGAGCTTCTGCAGGATCTGCTCCGCGGGCAGCTGGGCTTTAACGGGCTGATCATTTCGGATGCATCGCACATGATTGGTATGTCAGGTGTGATGTCGCGTCGCGAAGCCGTGCCGAAGTGCATTGCGGCAGGCTGTGACATGTTCCTGTTTGCGAATGATCCGGAAGAGGATATGGGATATCTGAAAGCCGGGTATGAGCAGGGAATTGTGACAGAGGAACGACTCAGTGATGCGCTGCACAGGGTCCTTGGACTGAAGGCACATCTGAAACTGTACGATGAAAGCGTACGCTGCCCGGATCACAGTATGCTGGATGTGGTAGGCTGCGAAGAACACAGGCGGTATACTGAGGACGCGGCTGATGCCGGTATTACGCTGGTCAAGGATACAAGGAATCTTCTGCCTCTGAACCCGGCAGAAAAGAAACGTGCGCTCCTGATTTATGTGCAGAGCACACCCAACAGCAAGGGATATCAGGGCGACGGCATGCGCGGCATGATTACGGAAGAGCTGGAGCGGGCCGGCTTCCAGGTGGAACAGTGCCCCAGTTTCTATGACCTGGAACTGGAGAACGGTGTGCATCCGATGAACTTTGTGCGTATGATGCAGATGGGTCGCAGGGAAGACTTCCGGAAAAAGTATGATGTAGTCTTTGTGTTCATTTATGTCAAGGGGTATGCGCAGCGCAATGTGGAGCGCATGGCATGGAGCAGCGGGCACAGCATGGAGATGCCGTGGTATACCGAGGAAGTGCCCACGGTCGGCGTGAGCCTGAACTACACAAATCATCTGGTAGACTGTGCCAATATTCATACTTTCATCAATGCCTATGGCCCGAACCGGGAAAATGTCAGGGCTGCCGTGGAAAAGATCACCGGCAGGAGTGCATTCCAGGGCAAAGCAGATGAGTCGGTGTTCTGCGGACGCTGGGATACACGGCTGTAAAGGAGCGAAAGCATGAAAATTGAGAGTATGGTTCTGAATGAAGCGCGGAATGTGACGCTGACGGCATATATCCAGTCTGTGGGCGGCGAGTTCGGTGGGATTACCCGTCGGCCGGCCGTGCTGATTATTCCGGGCGGAGGGTATCATTTCTGTTCGGACAGGGAAGCGGAGCCGGTGGCACTGCCGTATCTGAAGGCAGGATATCAGGCGTTCATACTCCGGTATTCACTCAATGAACAGGCAGTATGGCCGAACCCACTGAACGATTATGAACAGGCAATGGAACGGATCCGCGGGGAAGCGGAAACGTGGCATGTAGTCCCGGACCGGATTGCTGTCGTCGGCTTTTCTGCCGGCGGACACCTTGCTGCCTGTGCCGCAACCATGGCGGCGGAGCGGCCCAATGCAGCCATTCTGGGCTATCCTGTGATTGACGGCGCATGTGCGCATGACTATCTGACCAGCGCACCGGATGTGCCTTCTGCTGTGGATGCACGGACATGCCCGTGCTTTGTGTTTGCAACCCGTACGGATAACCTGGTACCGGTGGAGAATGCACTGCATATGGTGGATGCACTGTGCCGGCACGATATTGCCTTTGAAAGCCATATCTATTCCAATGGCCCGCATGGACTGTCCACAGGAGATCCATGCATCAACTCAGGCAGGTTCTGCGGACGATACCCGTCCTGGGTAGAGGACAGTATTGACTGGCTGCGGGATGTCCTGGGTGGCCTGAATGCCGGCGGACTCACAGAACCGCGCTTTGGCAGCCGGATCAACGGAAACCGTGAAGCTGCACTGAACCTGGACTGCAGCATGCAGTTTCTGATGGAGCATCCGGAAGGAAGGAAAGTCCTGGACGAGGTTCTGGGCGAAGGCTGGAAAAATGCCTGCCCTGCAGCGGCAAGGCATGTCATAACATTGCGGGACAGCCTGGCATACATGGGAATTCCGTCAGAGACAGCTTCAGATCTTGAAGCACGGCTGAATGCAATTCCGAACACATAAGCCAACGGCTGGCAGATCAATCAGACCGAAAGAAGGACTGCGTATGCTCCCATATGGCGGGAACATGCAGCAGTCCTTTTTAT
>ONWQ01000225.1 GCA_900321565.1 uncultured Eubacteriales bacterium | reverse complement strand
GAGGATGCCATGCATGTGGTAGAATACGCCAATCATCCCGGTGGTTCTGCCTGGAGTGATCTGCGCATCAGGAATGGTGAAAAGGATCCGTTCGGAATCAAGCTCTGGTGCCTTGGAAATGAAATGGATGGAAACTGGCAGATCGGGCATAAGACTGCATATGAGTATGGACGAGTGGCCAACGAAGCCGCCAAGGTCATGAAATGGGTCGATCCAAGTATCGAAGTTGTAGCATGTGGCAGCGCAAGTCATACAATGCCAACTTTTGGCTCTTGGGAATATCAGATGCTGGACGAGTGCTATGATAATGTGGATTATGTATCACTGCATCGTTATTATGGCAATGAGTCAAATCAGACACCCGACTTCCTTGCCAGAAGCATGGACCTGAATGACTTTATACACACCGTGGTCTCCATTTGTGATGCAGTAGGCGGGAAAAAGCACTCTCGGAAAAAACTTCATCTTTCATTTGATGAATGGAACGTATGGTATCATTCCCATGAACAGGATAAGGAGATCTGGAAAAGGGATAAATGGAATCGTGCACTGCCGCTTCTGGAGGATGTATATAATTTTGAGGATGCACTCCTGGTTGGCAGCATGCTGATAACCTTCCTGAACAACAGCGACCGTGTGAAAATAGCCTGCATGGCTCAGCTGGTGAATGTAATCGCACCCATCATGACCAGAAACAGCGGCGGGGTATGGGCACAGACAATTTATTATCCGCTGATGCATGCATCTGCATGGGGACGCGGAACCGCACTGCGTCCCGTGACACATTCACCAGGTTATGACTGTACTGATTATGAGAATGTTCCTTACGTGGAAACAGCAGCGACTCTGGATGAGTCAGGTGATCTGACCATATTCGCAACCAATCGTAATCTTACTGAACCGTTATTACTCGAGGCAGATTTGCGCGCATTTGATCAGCTCAGAATTGAAGAGCACATTGTCCTGCATCACGATGATGTGAAAGCTATCAATACAGAGATGAATCCGGACACTGTAAAGCCCTATTCCGTTCATGACGGATGCATTGATAATGGACATTTATCCATTCAGCTGCCCGCTCTTTCCTGGAATGTAATACGTTTGCGTCACTGAACCTGAAAAAGTTTCTGAAACAGCCATGGCTAATTAAGGCCATGGCTGTTTTAGTGACTCCTGCCGATATGATGGAACGTCATCCAGATCATGTGTATCCCACAGTCTTTTGGCTGCTTCGGTATATTGATCCATTGTGCTGGCCTTCAGCATCTTCTTTCGGTCACGGTCAGCATTGGCAAGGCACCAGGAAAGATATTTACAAATCTCACGCATTTTTCCAAGTACGACATTCTTTGGAAACTCAGCTGAATAAGCATCAAACAATGCCTGATGGAACATAACAAGTTCATGTTTCTGCAGAATGGAACCGCCACGCATTTCTCTGGCAAGTGCCGGATTGGATACGATTCCGCGTCCCAGCATAATACGGATCCCGTGAACCTGCTTGCTTTTAAGCCAGTCTATATCTCCAAGGGTAAACAGATTCCCATTATATGTCACAGGAAACGGTGCAGAATCCACAACCTCCAGGAATACTTCCGGATGCGAAAGGCCACGATAGAATTCATTTCTGGTTCTTGCATGAATAATCAGCTCAGCGAGAGGGTACTGCCATAATACACTGCAGATGTCTGGCCATTCATCCATGGAATCAAAGCCGATTCGTGTCTTGATTGAAACAGGCAGCGGGCTGTCTGAACAGACTTTGTCCAAGAAGAACCGAAGTCGGTCTGGTTCTTTGAGCATGCCCGCTCCTTTACCTTTTGAAGTTACCGTGCCGGATGGACATCCAAGATTCAGGTTTACTACTGTGTGCCCCATTTCCTGCAAGGAATATGCGGCCCATACAAACAGGTCAGGGTCCTTAGTCAGAATCTGTGGCACAACTGGGATTCCCAGATTGGCTTCTGTTCCGATATTTCTCAATTCACGGGTATGCCAGCATTGGTTCTGTGTCGGACTTACAAAAGGAAGAAAATATCGATCTATATGGCCGAACATTTCATAGTGAGTTTTTCGGTATATTGCATCGGTCAATCCTTCCATTGGAGCAAATGCTATTTCCACTGGCGCCTCCTTAGTTTTCAGAAAGATATTGCTTTTTCGGATTAAATCAAATACCATCTTCGTAAACCATACGCATTTTCCTGAATTATGGCCCGAAAGCCAGGAAAAGAATCATACGATTTAAAAGGAGCGAATTCAGAATGGCACTCTTACAGGTGGATTTCAAGGCCAACAGTCTGCAGCGCAGAGTACGGATCAATGTAGTGTTACCGGTGGACAAGGACGCACATGAATCATGGCAGGATCACAGAGGGAAGCCCTACAAAACATTATATCTGTTACACGGCATATACGGTGATGCCAACAGCTGGCTTTGCAACAGTAATGTAGTACGATACGCAGAAGAAAAGAATCTGTGTGTCGTTATGCCCGATGGCGAAAACGGATTCTATCTCGACCACCCTGAGTATTACAACTGCTACTCAAAATATGTAGGTGACGAGCTGGTGGATATAACACGCAGAATGTTTCCATTATCTACCAGAAGAGAAGATACCTTTCTTTGCGGTTTCTCCATGGGGGGCTATGGTGCTCTGCGTACAGGATTCAGGTTTCACGACACATTTGGTGTGATATGTGGATTATCCAATGCTCTGATTCTGGAGAACTATGTGCGTGGAGCCAAGAATGACGTTGCGAATGCAGACTATATGAAAGCAATTTTCGGAGAAGGGGATCTGCTGCATTCTGATCTGAATCCCATTCATCAGGTGGAGACCCTGCTCAAGGATGGAAAAAGCATTCCTGAGATTTACATCAGTTGTGGTGAGCAGGACTTTCTCATTGAAGAAAACCGGAAGTTTGATCAGGCGCTCACCGACCTCGGTGTCGATCATACATTCCGCACATCTCCCGGAAAGCATGACTGGGATTTTTGGGACAAAGAGGTACAGTATCTGATTCGTTCCTGGCTGCCCACAGAACAGGAGAGCGCATTAGCAGCTGAAGAGATCCGTTAAATGCAGGCAGATCCGGCGGGAATCAATTTATAATGATGCTTTGTCCCATTGGATATCATCCGGAGGTGTCTTGTAATTACCAATACGCTTCTGCATCCAGACCATATGATACCACCTCCCAAATTTGTTGCCGCAACGCGGAAACATACCTGCTCTCCGGTATCCGCAAGCTTCATGGAAAACAGCACTTTGTGTCGTCAGATAGGGATCATCGCCGTCAGGCAATCCTATACAGGCATACAGGGTAACAATCCCCATGGCCTTGAGTCGCTTTTCCAGTTCGGAATACAGTGCGCGGCCATAGCCCTTCCTTCGCTCAGATGGATCAAGGTAAATCGTAACCTCACAGGACCATTGATATGCAGCCCGGCCAATAAAAGGACTCGCATAAGCGTAGCCACAAATCTTGTTGTCCTGTTCCACCACAAGATAGGGATAGCGACCAAGACGGCTGGATATTCCCCGTACGAAATCATCCACCGTTGGTGAAACTGTATCAAAGGTAACCGCTGTATGTAAGACATAGTATGTATATATTGCAAGTAAGGCATTGGCATCTTCGGGTCTGGCCTGACGAATATGATACTGTGAACTCATACGTGGTCCTGACTTCCTTTCTTGTATTTGTCTGCTTAAAGAAATGGTACAGGAAAAAGCGACCGACTTTCTCCGGTATATCACGGAATCTTCAGACAGATCTCTGGCAATACATTCCAGAAACGAACACTTCCAACTGTAAGCGCATACAAATCTCGGGTGCTTCCATAGCGAGTAATGACCGCATAAGGTACAAAGCGTCTTTCCTGAACACCATAAACGATCAGGAAAGACGCTTTACTTTTATATTCTTAACCCGGATTATAATCTGAATCAAGAAAGTTCAATGTACCCCCGACAGGACTGGCAGCTACTTCACCAATAGCATGCGTGTTCACAATTTCAGCCTCATCATTGATCTTTGAGTTCATCCATAACGCACCGGAAGACCAGGATAAGATCACAGGCATCCGGTCATGAAATGGCAGGACCTGTGAAGACGCCTGACGTGTAAGCACTGAAAACACAGCCATCTGTCCTTCAAAGCGATAGATTCCGGCGAGCAGAGTACCCTCATCCATGGTTTTTGGAACGAATCTGTATTTTTGGAATGGTCTGTGATGATGATCCCATTCGAAATACGCAGTCATGGGTATCAGGCAGCGCCTGTAAGTCCAGCTGTTACGAAAGGTTGGTTTAGTACCTGCTGATTCGAGTCTTGCGTTAAACAGAAGACCGGACTGAGTGTGGAATCCCCATTGCATGGTAAACAGTGACGGTTTCTGAGTAGACCGATTCGGTGCTATGACCATGGCTTGCATACCAGGTCGGATTTCACCGCGCTGCAGTTTCCGTTCCGGATTCTCTGAGGGAAATCTTTCCTGCAGCTGTTTCAGCAATTCAGCCAGTTCCTCAGCATCATCATCTGTATCCGGAATATAAAATCTGGCACACATTACAGATCAAGCGTGACATCAAACCATGTTACATAGCTCTCACCAGGCTCCAGGACTGTAACATAAGGCTTGTCAGAGAAAGCTCCGCTTTCGGATGCGGTTCCAGGGATTCCATGCCATGGTTCAAGACAGATATAGTCAGCAAACTTTCCATTCATGCTCCAAATTGCCAGGGATTCCATCTTTGGAAACTCCATTGTCATCCCTTTCCCTGTATTGCGATTCACAAGTCGCACACTTCTGCTGTTTACAGGCGTGAAGAGGAGTGAATCGCGCTGATCAATCTCCTGATGGCTCAGCGGGAGAATACGATGATCCTTGAAAAACGGAAGCATCTCCGAGCCATTCAGAACTTCGCCATCAGGAAAAGCAGCTACCGCTCCATCCTCATCCTGATCAAAAATCACATCATAGTCCTCAAAAGCCGCGTTCTCTTCCATAGGGCAGTTAAAAGCTGGATGTCCGCCAATGCAGAACGGCATCGGCTTATTATCCTTGTTTTCCACAACAAAAGTGGTGCGATATCCATGCTGAAGCATGGTATAGATCACATGCAGTTCAAAATGGAATGGATAGCACTTCAGTGTATCCTCGTTTTCCGACAGGACCAGATCCACAAAATCCTGACCCTTGCGTGCGATAGAAAACACCGGATTCCGTCTGGTAAATCCATGCTTGCTCATAGGATAGACCTGACCGTCAATGATAACCTGGCCAT
>ONWQ01000204.1 GCA_900321565.1 uncultured Eubacteriales bacterium | reverse complement strand
ATGAGCATCAGTTGCCTCGTCAATCTCGACTGGTGCCTTATGGGACTGGATCAGTTCCGCCCGATTGCTCTGCGTAATACAGCCGTAAAGCTTCTGGCTGCCGCATGTGTTTTCCTGTTTATTCACGGACCGGAAGATCTCTGGATATACGGACTTGCGTGGTCTGCTGCAACCCTTGTCGGCTGTCTGCTCAGTGCCTGGAGCCTGCGTGGTAAAGTTTCCATAGTCCATGTATCCTTCCGGAGTGCATTCCGTCATTTTCTGCCATGCATGACCCTGTTCGTATCCGTCCTGGCTGTCAGTATCTACCGGACCATGGATAAGGTAATGGTCGGCGGGCTTGCCGGTATGGCGGAAAACGGTTTGTATGAGAACGCCGAAAAAATCGTATACTGTCTCAGCGGTTTTATTTCGGCATTCGGTACAGTCATGCTTCCCAGGGCATCCCATCTGCTACAGAATGGCAAAGAGAAGGAAGTCAGGACGACCATGCTGCTGTCCATGCACCTGATCCTGTGCATGACTGCCGGTATGGCCTTCGGGCTTCTGTCCGTTGCGGATACCTTCATACCGCTTTTCTATGGGCCTGACTTTGTCGGCTCAGTCCGGCTTATCATTCCCCTCGGCTTTACGCTGATTATGATCGGTTTTGCCAATGTAATCCGCACACAGTGGATTCTTCCACACAGTGCTGATCACATTGTAGTGCGTTCCGTGGTTGCCGGCGCTGTAATCAATCTGCTTCTCAATATCCTGCTCATCCCGCGGCTGGGCGCCATGGGCGCAGTCATAGGCACACTGTTCGCCGAGCTCACGGTTCCCGTAGTCCAGGGTATACACCTGCGCCATGCACTTCCCTATCCGGTATATCTGCGCATTCTCTCTGTCTATATGACTATCGGGTTCATCATGACCTTTGCTGTCCGTTCTGTCACCCATCTGCTGGCCCCTGCCGGCTGGTGGACACTCGCTGTATACTGTGGTACAGGTTTTGCGATCTATATGCTCCTCTGTCTGGTTTACTGGCGTTTATCCCATGCCCCGGTGCTCCGCCTTCTGAGGCTTGCTAAGCATTGATATCAGTCATCCGGAAGCATGCGACTTCCATGAATACGCTGGCCCATCTGTGTTTCAACATACCTGCGCAGCAACCCGAAGGGCGCATGGCAGTCCGGTGTGTTCACCCATTTTGAAGCCCCGGTTTCATAGGCCATGCGCATAAACTTCTGTTGAGCCGCCGAAACCGCCTGATCCCCGTTCATGCGACACGCAGGACAGCACATCCCACCACGAAGATCAAAAAAGGCATTTGTATCCCCTGTCAGTCGGTCACCGCAGCGGATACAGTGCAGAAGTCTGGGCCGGAATCCGTTCAGGGCTGCAAAATGCAGAAGAAATCCGCTGAGAAGCGGACGCCATTCCTGATCCGAATAGGTCAGCCGGCTGAGCGTGTGCAGAAGCAGCATGAACAGGTCCCGGGCCGGTTCACCGGGCTGAACCACAGCATCACACAGGCTCAGGAGATATGTTGCACACGTCAGACGGTCAAAGTCCATGCGAAGCGGATAAAATGTTTCAATCAGGGAAACTGAGGTTACAGTGTAGCGTCCGGATTTTTCATAGAGCATGAAATCACCCAGTGCAAACAGTTCCGCTGCATTCAGCAGCGGACTTTTAGGTTTCCGGCAGCCCCGGCAATTTGCTTCCAGACGTCCTTTCTGTGGACTGAACAGCGTTATCATCCGGTCGCTGTCCTTATAATTCGTATAATGCAGTACAATTGCAGTATTCTCGGTTTCGGTCATTGGCTGCCTCCTTTCCCGGACCTGGATTATTTCGCGTTGATCATACAGAAATCCTTCCCGTTTCGGGTGCATTCAGCGTGCTCACCCCGTGCCTGAATTTGTCCCCGGGAAAGTAAAAAGTTTGTCAGAAAAACATCCCTATAGAAAAATACTCTTCACTTTTCCAAATGATTATGATATGATACACAACCGTAGCCCAGCGAATTTGCCTGGTTTTCACTCCTTATTTGGTGATGCGCATCCATATTGCTCTAGCCAAGAAGCGCTGATCAAGGCATGAACCATGGGTATGCACATTATCTTATCTATTTCAGGAGGAATGAACTATGTACCAGGATGAAACCCTGACTTGTCGTGACTGTGGCCGTGAATTTGTTTTTTCTGCTTCTGAGCAGGCTTTCTTTGCAGAAAAAGGCTTCCAGAACAAGCCCAGCCGCTGCCCCGAATGCCGTGCCGCCAAGCGCGCTGCCCAGAACGGCAATGCTCCCCGTCAGATGTACACCGTAATCTGCGATGGCTGCGGCAAAGAAACCCAGGTTCCTTTTCAGCCCCGTGGAGATCGTCCTGTATACTGCCGTGAGTGCTTCGCTGCACAGAAGCAGAATCAGTATTAATTCTGTCTCACCAGAGAGAGGAAGCTTGTGCTTCCTCTCTTTTTTCTTGACGTTCCAGAGCGCCCGGGCTACACTATACCCGATCTGTTCATGGAGGTATTCCCTATGCAACCACGTCTGGATTCCCTCGCTTCACTGCCCGAACTGCTTAGTGTGTTTCATATCCATACCCCGCTGTTCGTAGGGCGCAAGCGTGAAGAGCTTCTCCCTCTGGCTGCGCTGTGGCCGTGCTTTCACGGATATCATCCCAATCCTGATCTTTCCGACTGCAATGCGGGCATGGAACTGTTCCGTGCTTCCGGTTGCGATGGCATAGTTGCTGTCGGCGGCGGCAGTTGCATGGACACAGCCAAGGCAATCAAAGCCTCCCTGCTCTCAGACGCACCGGATCTTCTGTCCCGCGGAATCCTTGAGCCGAATCCTGAACAAACCATCCCGCTGATCGCAGTTCCGACCACAGCCGGGACAGGTTCCGAAGCTACTCAGACTGCAGTAGTCTATGTCAACAACCGGAAAGTCTCTCTTTCTCATCCGCTTTTGCTTCCGGATGCCGTGATTCTGGACAGTCAGCTTCTCCGGGATCTTCCGCTCCTGCACAAAAAATGCTGTGCGCTGGATGCACTCTGTCAGGGCATTGAATCCTACTGGTCACGCAGCGCAACAGAAGAAAGCCGTCGGCATGCTTCCATTGCCATTCTTTCTGTCCTTGAACAGTTTCCTGCGTATCTTGACGGTGACAAAGATGCTGCCCGATATATGCTCCGTGCCGCCTACGAAAGTGGTCTGGCTATTCAGATTACCAGAACCACAGCTGCTCATGCCATGAGCTATATACTGACCAAGACATATGATCTGCCCCACGGTTACGCCTGTGCTGTTACACTGCCCGTGCTTTGGGACAGGCTGAACCAGGATCCCGAACTCAGTCCGGTCATGCAGTCGCTACAGGCACTCCTCGGACTTCGCAGCCTCAGCGACGGGCCGCTTCTGTTCCGCGGACTCATATCCTGGCTGTCGCTCCCTGGATTCCCCGTACCTGACGGAAATGAAATCCGAAAACTGGTCTCTGAAGTGAACGCGGAACGTCTGGGTAATCATCCGCAAAAGCTGACAGAATCTGATCTGGAACAGGTTTACCGTAAAGCACTGATACCCATGAACGTTCAGGAACAGGCAGAAGCCATCTCGATATGGAGGGACTATGCAGGCCTTTATTGATGCCGTAACCCGGTTTATCTTTGTTCAGGATCCACCGGAAAAAAGTCAGGTCCTGTTTGTGCCCGGCAGTACCCATCCGGAGCATGTACACCTGGCAGCCAGGCTCTATCATGAGGGATATGCACCTCTGATTCTGCCTTCCGGGAAATATGCCAAAGGGAAGCCCGGCTTCGAAGGCGCGCCAGGGTATGCCAGTGAATGGGCTTACATGCGGGATCTCCTGATAGCTGACCATGTGCCACCAGAAGCCATTTTGCGGGAAGATCAGGCAACCTATACCTGGGAGAACGCACTCCGCTCCCGGGATGTTCTGCGCAGCCTCGGTCTGCAGGCGGAGCATGCCATCCTCTGCTGCAAATCATTTCATGCACGAAGAGCCCTGTTCTACTATTCCACTGCCATGCCGGAACTCACGATTCATGTCTGTCCCTATGATATTCCCGGATTCACTGCTCAGGACTGGTATCGCACGCCTGAAGGCCGCCGGACCATACTGGGAGAAGTCAGGAAAATGGGGGATCAGATCTGTGAAATCTTTGAGGACTCTATGAAGCAGTATAGTCCGGGAGGTGAACCCCTTGCATAAGCGCGCCCTCATTCCCCGCCTGGTAATCCTGCTGGCAGTCTGTGCTGTGCTGATCTATCTTCTGCTCATAGCCCTCGTCTGCTGGCGCGAAGCGCATGTTGCACCCGCTTCCCATCAGCAGGATGCCATTATTGTGCTCGGAGCCCAGGTACGTCCTGACGGATCACCGAGTAACCAGCTTCGCTGGCGTGTTGACGCGGCTGCGGAAGCCTACCGGATCCATCCCTCTCCTGTTGTCGTATGCGGCGCACAGGGTAAGGATGAGCCTGATACCGAAGCCGCCGTCATGAAACAGATTCTCCTCACGTCCGGAGTGCCTGAAGATGATATCCTGTTGGACAGCACGTCCTTTAATACGCGCCAGAATCTCGCCCATGCATATGAGCTTCTGAAAGATCGTCAGATCCGTCAGGTTCTGATTGTCACCAGCGACTATCATTTGCCCCGGGCACTGGACCTGGCCCGGGACCTGGGCTTCGATGCCACAGGGCTCGGCAGTCCCACTCTGGGTGGATGGCACTGGCTCAAGAACCACGCACGGGAAGCACTGTCCCTGGTAAAATACTGGATCGAAAAATATACTCCATTTCTGTGAAAGGAATCATCCGCATGACACAGACTATGATTGCCGAAAGGCTGGCCAGCTGTGGAATCCCATCGGATGCCTGTCTGGCTGAAAAACTCCTTCAGTATCATGAATTGCTTTTGGAATGGAATGCCCGGATGGACCTGACTGCAATTCTGGATGAAGACGAAATGCTGGATCGGCATTATATCGACAGTCTGATCCCGCTGTCATTCCCGAGCCCGCTCAATCAGGCGACATCCGTCATTGATGTCGGCACAGGCGCCGGGTTTCCCGGGATTCCGCTCGCGCTTGCCCTCCCCGATGTACAGTTTACGCTCCTGGATGCACGGCAAAAGCGGCTTGATTTCCTGCATGCTGTCCAGGATGCGCTGAATATCCGGAATGTGAATCTTTTACATGCACGCGCTGAGGATGCCGCTTCCCGTCCCGACCTGCGTGCACAGTTTGACTGTGCCATTGCACGTGCTGTCGCACCGCTGAACGTACTCTGCGAGTACCTGCTTCCTTTTGTCCGTATCGGCGGCTGTGCCCTGTGCTGGAAAGGACCATCCTACCTGTCAGAACTGGATGATGCAAGAAAAGCCGTACATCTTCTGGGCGGACATTTTGATACTGTTGTCCCCTGTCCAATCCCCGGCAGGGACTGGCAGCACGTTCTCGTCACGATCAGCAAAACCACGGCAACAGCACGGCGATATCCACGTAAAGCCGGCATGCCATCCAAGCAGCCCCTGGGCAGCACACCTTTGGCAACTGGCAAGGGAACCTGATTGACGCTTCCCCGTCTGAGTGCTATAATCCTGCTCGTGTTGCTGATGTGGTGGAATGGCAGACACTGGGGACTTATTCATTGAGCATCAGGCATGGAAACAGCCTGCATGAATGCTGGCTAATTCGGCGAAACTCCCACTGGGACAACGCCGAGCCAAACCGGAAACGGAAGTGTGTAGAGACTATATACCAGCCGCCTGTACCTTCTGAAGGCATGGCGAAGACATAGTCCAGACTACAACGCTGTTCTTACAGCGGCCATGGTAACATGGTGTAGCAGGAAAATCCCCTGCTTCACGGCGTGCGGGTTCGAGTCCCGCCATCAGCATAAAAAGCCTGCGAAAACCGCAGGTTTTTTTCATGCGCTCCTTAAATGATGCATGTTTACATGTGCGCAATGCATTCCATCCGCTTCCATGATGAGATTTCTGAGTCAGCCTGAATCGGCAGCAAAACTATCACTACGTGCCTGCCTTTACTTTGAATTTGCTCCTACATGCGCCATGAAATCATTGTCACATATGTCCGGGTGACTTGCAGCTCTTTGCCACCTATGTTATGATGCATACAGCAACAACTGATGTTGCAAATAAGGAGGAGAATACATATGAAATGGGTTTGCAGTATCTGTGGATATGTATATGAAGGCGAACAGCCCCCGGAGAAGTGCCCGGTCTGTAAAGCTCCCGCTTCCAAGTTCAATAAGCAGGATGCAGAAATGACCTGGGCCGCTGAACATGTTGTCGGCATTGCTTCTGACGTACCTGAAGAAATCAAGCAGGGACTCCGTGAAAACTTCACCGGTGAATGCTCTGAAGTCGGTATGTATCTGGCCATGGCGCGGGTTGCCTATCGTGAAGGATATCCCGAAGTCGGCATGTATTACGAAAAAGCTGCTTATGAAGAAGCAGACCATGCATCCCGCTTTGCTGAGATGCTGGGCGAAGTGATTACTGATTCTACTAAGAAAAACCTTCAGATGCGTGTCGATGCCGAGAACGGTGCCACCGCAGGCAAGACCGAGCTGGCCAAGAAAGCCAAAGCTCTGAATCTTGATGCCATTCATGACAGTGTGCACGAAATGGCACGCGACGAAGCCCGCCACGGCAAAGCCTTCAAGGGTCTGCTGGAAAGGTACTTCAAGTAAGAAATAAAGGAGGTCGTCTGATGTTTTCCAGATTGAGAAAGAAGCTTGCGGCTCTGCGAAAAAGCGGCACGTCTCGCCTGGACAACACATCTGCCAAAGCAAAGCGAGACGAGCTCTACGGGAAATATGACCACAATCGGGACGAGGCTATGCGGGCGAATGTGGGCAATACCTATACGCGGCATCCCGGCGGCGGCCCCATGTAATGACGCCTGTCACGGCAAGGCCTTTGAGGGCCTGCTGAAGCGGTATTTCGGGAAGTAAAATGCTTTCTGCGAAAGCGTTTCGGGGAGTGACCCGTGAGGGGTCGCTCCTTTTTTCTGCAAATTGGTTACGTCACGGCTTATGTCATCTCTTCATCTTCACCTAAATCATCAGAAAAACTACGTCACCACCT
>ONWQ01000203.1 GCA_900321565.1 uncultured Eubacteriales bacterium | reverse complement strand
GATCTTTATGACCCGCAGGAACAGACTGGCCAAGGGATACGAGGCGGACTCCATTCAGACTGCGGCGATCAAGAGCGGCCTGGGCAGTGCTGTCATTATCCTGGTCATGACGAAACTGGCTTATGACAGCGGGATTCCGATTACCCTTCTGTGGGTGGCCGGTGTCATCCTGATATACAGCTTCATCACAAGCAAGACCACGATCGGCCGTCACTTCTATGTGGTGGGCGGCAATATGGAGGCAGCACGCCTCTCCGGTGTCAATACCCGCCGGATCATGTTCCTGGCTTACCTGAATATGGCGATCCTGACGGCCATTGCGACCTTCACCGTGGTTGCCCGGTCTCAGTCAGCCTATGCAGATGTGGGCAAGAACTTTGAGATGGATGCCATCTCCGCCTGTGTGGTGGGCGGCGTGTCCGCCAGCGGTGGTGCAGGCACGGTACTGGGCATGGTCATCGGCGCAACCCTGATTGGCGTGATCAATCTGGGTATGAGCCTGATCAGTCTGGATGCCAATTACCAGCGTGTGGTCAAGGGCTTTGTGCTGCTGGCTGCCGTGGTGTTCGATATCCTGTCCAAAAAACGGCAGAAGTAACCAATACTGTGCTGTCAGACCCCCGCGGCGATGGCTGCGGGGGTCTGTGCATGTCATCGGGAGGTATGAAGATTGTCAGGCAGAAAAACCAGTTCCACCCTGTTCGGGGTTGTAGGCGCTTACCTGGTCTATCTGGCGTATGGCCTTTTCAGGGACAGGGCGGATCCCAATACCACCATGACCCCGGCTGTGCGCATCCTCTTCATGGTCTTCTTTGCCCTGGCAGGTGTCGGGCTTGTGGTCTATGCTCTGATCGTCTGGAAACGCGCCATGGAAGAGGAAAAGAACGAAAAGCGGGATGATCCGAATCAGATGAAATGATGGAGGCAGGGGTACGGATGCAAGATCTACTGGATGAACTCCGGCAGGCATACAGTGAATACCGGAAGGAACTGGATGAAGCGGAGCGGAAGCAGAGACCCGCAGACGGACTGCTGGGCTTCGGGCGTTCCGTCAAGGATGATGCCTGTCACGACCGGTTCGATGAGCGTATCGCGCATGCGGTCAGTGTGCTATGCGCCGGACCCCTGACATCCGAGGAGGCGGGGCAGGCGATCCGCCTGCTTCTGCTTCGTAAAACGGATGCGGAATGGCATCTTTCGGCCCAGTGGATGCTCATCGCTGCTGAACGCCACAGCCTGCCACTGATCGCTTTCCTGTCCCCGGAGCTTGCCGGGAGTCTGCAGAAAGAGTATGCAGCCCGGTATAAGCCATGGAACCGTCTGCCGGTACAGAAGCAGGTTCTGCAGGCACTGAAGGAGCGTTCCGGAAAGTAAATATCCGGGAGCGCGTTTTGCCGGTATGCATGGCCTGTCCGGAACGGGCAGGAACCACTGTACAGCTGTAAATAAGGCACCCCTCTGGTTGTGGAATGCTGGTTCCACAGTCAGAGGGGTGCTCTGTATATCATGCAGGTCATGCTGGGCATGTACAGGCTTCCCGGTCCGTCTCCTCCGGCTCAGGAGGGCAGTACACGGCTCATGGGTTTTCCCCGGGCCAGATCGTCGACCAGTTTGTCAAGCTGCCGGATCTGTTTCATCAGCGGGTCCGCGATCGTCTCGACCTGAATGCCGCAGACTTTGCCTGTGATGCGTGCGGCATCCGGATTGTATGCCGGAGCCTGACGGAAAAAGTCGCCGTAGGTAAGGCTTGAACCGAGGCAGAGCAGAATCTGGTCCGGCGTGTACCCGGTGAGCCAAGCCGTGACCTGATCGACTTCGCTTCGCAGCCGGCCCTTTCGTTCGGCTTTCTGGATCAGCATGGGATAGACACGGGAAAAAAGCATATCAGTTACGGCCTGTCGTGGCATGGGATCGCCTCCTGTGCGGGATTACTCATCCTCGTCTTCGTATATGCCTCTCTGATTGAAGAGCCTGGCGTTATAGCGTGCCTGGGCTTCCTGACTGGCTTTCTTCTCATGCCAGGCATCCACGTCGGCACAGATGGCCAGCATCTCATCCACCAGCATTTCTGTTGTGTGCGGACGCACATGCACAACATACGATGTCATGCGTTCCATGGCTTTGGGACTCTTCAGCTGCTGGGCCATCAGCTCTCCCAGTTCGGCCGGGTACCCGAGGGATGTGACGGCCCGCACAAGCCGGTCCCTGGCCTGTGCCCAGGTTTTCTGCTGCTCTGTCATGTGATCCTCTTTCTTCTGCTTGCTGTATCCGGATGATCTGTGCATACAGCAGGGCATGTTTTTCAAAACCCGGCGCCGCATGCATGCAATCCGGAAGGGTTCCCGGTATCGTCCCGGACAGCTCCTGCCCGGGTGGGTGCACGTGCAGGCCGGCGGTGCTGAGCTGCCATGCCTGCTCTCTGGCTCCCTGAATGGAAACCAGGGGTATTGTACCCGAACGCGGGGGAAAAGCAATCCCCCGGAATGGACAGGCGGATTTCCATGCATGGGCTCTCCTGTTCACGGATGCGAAACTGCGTGCATACCGGACTAAGGCTGCACGGGACCGCGGAGAAACAGGCCGCATGCGGAAGTGAGCGGCCCGAGGAGTTCCAGAAGCCGGGCAGAGGCATGGTAAACTGTCATATAGGTATCATCCCGGTTCAGTGTGAAGAGTGCATGCTCGTCCGGCAGCAGGATGCACAGGTCCTTCTGATTCGGAAGAATCCAGGCGCTGAGCTCATCCGGTGAGGGATTGCGCAGGACTGTGTCCTGGTCCGGTGTGCTGACATGGAAGTCTGCATAGCAGTTGACCCGGAGCAGGAGCTCCAGAAAACTGCGCCGCAGCTCTGTATACCGTGGCGGACGCAGAAAGTATGCTTCCACGGCAAAAAACTGTCCGGGACTGTTTTCCGGCACCTGCTGAGGAAGAAAGTCAATGATATGACAGGGTGTGTTCAGAAGCTGCTCAATCATACCCTGCCTCCCCGGTTTGTCTGGCGCTTCAGCCAGTCACGGATCATGGTTTTCATCTGTTCCGGTTCCTGATCAAAGTGGTGCGTCTCGCCATGCATGCTTTCGAACTGACAGTCCCGGTATTCCCTGGCAGCCTGCACGGAATCCGCGATGGGTACCACATCGTCTGCATTCCCGTGGAGCAGAAGCACGGCGCCCGGGAAGCGTCTGACCGCTTCCTCCGTGTATACGGTCTGTGCAACACGCAGGTAGTCGCCGGACAGTGTCAGTCCCTTGATGACTTCGATCTCATCCGGCACATGCAGGGGATCAAACATGCGGCCCAGCATGCTGCCTTCCCGTGCACCACGCGGGATCATGAAAGCCGGCGCGCGCAGGATCAGACCGCGGACATGATCCGGGAACATGCCGCCGGCCAGTGCGGCCACAAGCCCGCCCTGGGAGTGCCCGGACAGATACAGGTCCGTGACGAAATCCAGGGACCTGGCGAACCGGATGACGGCCAGCGTATTGGAGAGCCACTTATGCAGTGTGTGTTCCCTGAATGTACCGCCGCTTTCCCCATGACCATACAGGTCCACCCGCAGGGTAGCACAGCCGGCTTCACGCATGGCCTGCGCGGCAGCCAGGGTATGCGGCTTGTCCTTGTTACTGGTAAAGCCGTGCAGGACAATCACCAGCGGAGATGGGCCGGCGGACGGGCGTTCCAGGACGGCACTCAGACGGATGCCGTCGTCCATCATGGATATCTGTTCCATATGTATGTTTCCTTTCCGGGAACTCTGTGCGGTGTATGCACCGGCAGGCAAAGGGCCGGCATTGTGCATTCACCCGTGCGCTGTCGGTTCGTCCTGCTCCTCAGATTCCGGATAGATTATACCATGTGATCCGAAAGAAGCAGAACAGACGGAAAACAATCTGCTGCCGATATATGTGCAGTGACAGTCCGGGCCGGAAGTGTTATACTATCTGCGAAAGACATGCTTATCTGAAAATGATTTCATCCGCTGCCCGGGACTGACCACATCAGACCGGACGCAGGGGATCTGCACATAAACCGGTGACATGTGGTTTTTGCCAGTCAATTTCTGCACTTGGAGGCTGCTTATGGATAATAACCTGTTTCGGAAAAAGAGTCTGGAACGCATTTCATCCCCGGACCAGCTGGACCAGTACATGCGCGTGACCAATCCGGGCGTCTGGATGGTCCTGGTCGCGGTGATCATTCTGCTGCTCGGGTTTGTGGTGGCTGCGAGTACCATTCATCTTGAGAGCACGTGCGAGGCTGTCGCGCAGATTCAGAATGGCGTTGCCACATTCCAGGTGGAGGATGCACAGGCTGACCGGATTGCTCAGGGCATGACGGTGCGGATCAAGAATATGGAAACTGCGGTTCAGACGATCGAGTGGGTTTCGGCGCGCACACTGAAAGTGACCGCACCGGTCGAGCTTCCGGACGGAGAATATCCTGTGGTTGTGGTGATTGAGAAAATTCCACCGATCCGTTTTCTGTTCAGTTCAGGGCTGAATGTGCCAGGCCTGCACAGTGCCTGACCGCTGCTGTCCTGAAAGGCCCGAAGGCGCACCGCCAGAAGGCGGATATGGTCTCCGGGCTTTTTCTGACCCTGAAAGCAAACCATGGAACCCGGGAACGGAGAGTATTTCCATACATGGAAAAGGGAAGGGATTGTATTGAAAAAGTTCTGGATTCTCCTGATCACACTGATACTGGCGATCTGTTGTGCACTGGCCGGAGCGGAGGTCTCCGCACTGTCACAGCTGAACACGCCGGGCATGACCGTGGGGGTGGATCAGGGCAGTGCGGCGGAACAGATCGTCCGCAGGGAACTGCCTGACGCAACCATTGCCTATTACAGTGACAAGCCATCCGCATACCTGGCCGTTGCCCAGGGTAAACTGGATGCGTTTGCGTTCGATTATAACCAGATGCGCATAGCCATCGAGTCCGGGGTGAAGGGTGTGCGTCTGCTGGATGAGACCCTGGGTGAACCGGTACGCATTGCGGTCGGACTCTCTCCGGTATCCGGGATTCCTGACCTGAAGGATTCCATGAACCGGTTCCTTGCACAGCTCCGGGAAGAGGACATCCTGGATGACATGTTCAAGCGCTGGGTCATGGACGGCAGCGAGGTCATGCCGGAGATCGAAAAGACGGAGAGCCGGGGCCTGCATCTGACCGTCGGTACTTCCGGGATTGTGCCGCCCTACAGTTATTATGCGGGCACAGAGCTGACCGGGTTTGATATTGAGCTTGCAAAGCGCTTTGCCGCATGGCTGGGCGCAGACCTGCAGCTGAAGGTGTATGACTATGGCTCCATTGTACCTGCGGCCGTTACGGGCGACGTGGACTGCATCATGGCCAACCTCAATATAACACCGGAACGCGCAGAGGCACTGCCGTTCTCGGATGTGCTCTATGAGGAACGCGTCGGCGTGATGGTACGGGGGGATGCGACGACCGCGGTTTCAGGTGCGTATACGTCACTTGCGCAGCTGGACGGCCGGCGGATCGGGATTCAGACAGGCTCCACCTTTGACGGGATTGTCCTGGAGACGCTCCCGGATGTACAGCTGAGCTATTACAATATGTATCCGGACCTGGTGGCTGCTCTGAAGTCGGGGAAGATTGACGGGTTCCCGGGGGATGATCCCGTGCTCCGGATGATGATGGCGGAGGACTCAAGCCTGGATATCCTGGACGAAGCGATGGAAGAATTCGAGTACGGGTTTGTGCTTCCCAAGACGGCCAAGGGAGAGCGACTGCTTGCCGAGCTCAATGCATGGCTCGAATCGATCCGGGCCAGCGGTGAGCTGGAGAGCATGATGCAGAAGTGGATCGAGGGCAGCGAAGAAGAGAAAACCGTACCGGACTATGCGCATTTCCCGGCCACCAACGGCGAGCTGATCCTGGCAACGGAAGGCGAGTACCCGCCCATGGATTACTTCCGCGGGAATGAGGTGATCGGGTTTGAGATCGACCTCGCCGCGCGCTTCTGTGAAGCGAATGGGTACAGAATGAAAATCGCCCCCATGAACTTTGACGGGATTCTGTCCGCTGTGCAGGCGAGCAAAGCCGACTTTGCCGCGGCAGGGATTGCGATCACGGAAGAGCGCAGGCAGAACGTGAACTTTTCCGTGCCCTATTACAGCGGCGGTACTGTGATGATGGTGCTCGGGTCACCCCGGGCGGCGTCCGGTGTGCACTGGCAGGATTACAACGGGAAACGGATCGGCGTTCTGGAAGGAACCCTGCTGGAGGACATAGCCAGCACCTGGTTCCCGGACAGTGAACAGGTGATCTACAAGAGTTATACGGACTGCAGTTCAGCACTGCTTGCCGGCAGGATCGATGCGTACCTCGCTGATGAGCCGGACATGAAAGAGCTGCACGCACAGCGTCCTGACATCGATTATATTCATGACCGGATTACGGAAACCAGGAACAGTTTTGCCTTCCGCAAGAATGACCCGAAGAGTGCGGCACTGTGCAGTGAACTGAATGCATTCCTCGCCAGAAGCCATGAAGACGGGACCATTCAGGAACTGGAGGATATCTGGTTCGGGGATGATGAGACCAGGAAAACACTGGATATGTCGGGCCTGAGCGGGGAAAACGGAACGCTGAAGGTTGTGACCACATCCACGGATGCGCCGTATTCCTATATCAAGGATGGCAATCATGTCGGGTATGACATCGATCTTGTGGTCCGGTTCTGCCGGGACAGAGGGTACGCTCTGGAGATCGGGGAAGTGGATTTCGGGGGCCGGATCCCGGCGCTTCAGTCAGGCAAGTATGACTTCACGACAGACATGAATGTGACACCGGAACGCGAGGAGGAAGTCCTCTTCTCGGATGCGACCAGTATGGGCGGGATCGTTCTGGCCGTGAAGTCGACTGACCTGCAGGCCGCAGTGAAACAAGGCACGGATCCCGCTGTGTCTTCCGACAAACCGTTCCTGGACTCCATACGTGACAGTTTTCAGAAAACATTCCTGCGTGAGAACCGGTATTCACTGTTCCTGTCCGGGATTGAAACCACACTGCAGATCACGCTTGCGAGCATTCTTCTCGGTACGCTGCTCGGCTTTGCCGTGTTCATGCTCTGCCGGAGAGGCAACGCAGTCGCCAATGCTGTGACGCGGTTCAGTTTCTGGCTTGTGCAGGGCATGCCCATGGTGGTCCTGCTGATGATCCTCTATTACATTGTCTTCGGGCATGTGGAGATCAGCGGGAATGCCGTGGCAGTGATCGGGTTTACACTGACATTCGGTTCCGCTGTGTTTGGTCTTCTGAAAATGGGCGTGGGTGCCGTGGACCGCGGTCAGTATGAGGCGGCATATGCACTGGGGTACTCGGACAGACGGACATTCTTCCGGATTATCCTGCCCCAGGCCATCCCGCATGTGCTGCCTGCCTATAAGGGCGAGGTCGTCAGCCTCATCAAGGCAACCGCCATTGTGGGCTATATTGCCGTACTGGACCTGACCAAGATGGGTGACATTGTACGCAGCCGTACCTATGAGGCGTTCTTTCCGCTGATCGCAGTCACGATCATCTATTTTATGCTCGAAGGCATGCTCGGATTCCTGATCAGCCGGATGAGCACACGGTTCAATCCAAAGCACCGCAGCCCGGCGGACATTCTCAGAGGGGTGAAGACGAATGATTAAGATTGAACATCTGAAAAAAGAGTACCCGAATGCCACGCCGCTCATGGATGTGAATGTGGAAATCAGGGACGGGGATATTATCTCGGTTATCGGGCCTTCGGGCACGGGCAAGAGCACGCTGCTGCGCTGCATCAATCTTCTGGAAAAGCCCACCTCGGGCCGGATCTGGATCGATGGCACGGAAATCACGGACCCGAAGTGTGATATCTGCAGGGTGCGCCGGAAAATGGGCATGGTATTCCAGAGCTTTAACCTGTTCGGGCACAAGACCGTGATTGAGAACATCATGATGGCTCAGACGGACCTTCTGCACAGGACCAGGCAGGAAGCCTATGACCGGGGGATGCAGCTTCTGCGCACGGTAGGCCTGGCTGAAAAGGCACTCAGCTATCCGGATGAACTCTCCGGCGGACAGAAGCAGCGCATTGCCATTGCGCGTACCCTGGCCATGGATCCGGATGTCATCCTGCTGGATGAACCCACAATCGCACTGGATCCCACCATGGTGGGCGAAGTGCAGGCGGTCATCCGCGAGCTGGCCGGCAGTGGGAAAACCATGATGATTGTGACCCATGAAATGGCGTTTGCCAGAGCGATCTGCAACCGTGTGTTTTACATGGACGAGGGCGGTATCTATGAGGATGGAACGCCCGAGCAGATCTTCGATCATCCCGTGCGTGAAAATACACGCCGGTTTGTGCACAGGCTGAAGGTCCTGGAACTGGACATCCAGAGCCGGGACTATGACTTCCTGGGCATGGCGTCGCAGATTGAAGCCTACTGTATGAAAAACCAGATTCCGCCACGCCTGGCCGGCCGGATCCGGCTGACATTTGAAGAAACCATGCAGCTGCTGATGCCTGCTCTGACCCCGCCGCATATTCAGGCGGTGTGTGAATACTCTGAGGAAACGGAGAGTGCGGAATGGACCATCTGCTATGCAGGGGCACGCATGGATGTAACGGAAGAGGACAATGCGCTTGCGTGCACGGTCCTCAGAGGCATGACCGAGAGCATGGAATACCAGTGGCAGGATGGTGAGGAACCCATGAACATTCTTCACCTGAAAGTCAGACGGCAATGATTGAATATGAACGGAAAACATGCGACAATAAACGGGAGATCCCAAAAGATGAATAAGGAGAATGCGGAATGAAAAAGATTGTAAAGCGGATGACCCTGCTGACACTGGCACTGGTTTTGGTGCTTACCCAGGTGGCTTTTGCTGAACAGGATGCAGCCATTCAGGGAATCTTTGAAGCGCTGGTTGCTGAGGACTCGGAGTACAGCCAGAACAAGGCCATGTCTGTGGAGTATTTCCCAGGCACCGAATATGAGGAAACACTGAATGAGAATGGTTTTACCCTGGCGATCAGCGGCAACGAATACATGAACGGCAGCTGGACCTTCACCCGGGACGGGGATTATCTGACATTCACCACACGGTCGGATGATTTCTCCGGCATGGCTCTGACCATCTATGTGCTCCGGGCCGTCGCCAGCTATCTGGGCATGAACCCGACCCTGGCGAATACCTATGCCAACGGAGTGACCACCCTGAACCTGGAAAATGAGAATATCATCAGCACCGTGGACGAAGAAGCCGGGACGGCCACGCTCAGGATCAAGATCGCCAGCGCCTGGGACATGAAGGAACTGGATACCATGAAGTTTGACGAGCAGTCACTCATGTTCGAACCGCTGAGTGAGCAGCAGCTGAGCATGGGCGGCAGCATCGGCAAGATGATCATGGTTGCCAACGGCACTGCGGACGATG
>ONWQ01000384.1 GCA_900321565.1 uncultured Eubacteriales bacterium | reverse complement strand
CCGCTGTTTGCCCACTACTTCCTCGGGGATACATTCCGTGTGGTCAGGCTGTACAGTCTGTTCGGGTATGACATCTATCTCGGAGAGATCCTGCTGGTCATTACTGCCATACTGATCAACACAGGCCTGTGCATGCGCTGGAAGCGTGCTTCCGAAATGCTCATGATCGGCCTGGTTGGCCTGTTCACACTGGGAATCGCGGCTGTTTTCCTGCTGTGTATTTTCCGGCCCGGGATCACGCTCTCACCCGGTTTCCTGCCGGACTCGCATGCGCTGAGTCAGGTCTTCCAGATCGCGATGATCTCGCCCTGGGCTTTCATCGGGTTTGAAAACGTCTCCCATGCATCCGAGGAATTCGCGTTCCCACGCAGCAGAATCTTCCGGATCATGATTGCCGCACTGCTGACAACCACACTGCTTTATGTTCTGGTTACACTGCTCTCAGTGACTGCATACCCGCCTGAATACGCGTCATGGCTGGATTATATCCGCGATCTCGGGAACCTGGACGGCATCCGGGCCCTGCCTGCGTTCTATGCAGCCCGGCATTACCTGGGTGAGGTCGGTGTATGGATCCTGATGCTGTCACTATTTGCGCTGATCCTGACCAGTCTGATCGGGAATACAACAGCGCTGAGCCGTCTGTTCTATGCTCTGGCAAAGGACCGGGTTCTGCCTGGCCGCTTTGCCAGACTGAACCGCCGGCACGTGCCCGCGCGCGCCATGGGACTGATCTGTATACTCTCCTGTCTGATTCCGTTCCTCGGCCGGACCGCCATCAGCTGGATTGTGGATGTGACCACACTGGGCGCAATCATGATCTACGGTTTTGTCTCAGCTGCGGCCCTGAAAGCTGCACGGGAAGCGCATGACCGGACCGGGATTATAACAGGCACAGCCGGGCTGGTACTGATGCTTGGCTTCGGTGCATACCTGCTCATTCCCAACCTGTTCTCCACCGGCACCATGGCTACCGAGTCCTATTTTCTCTTCGTGGTCTGGGCTGTGCTCGGGTTCTTCTTTTTCCACGCTATTCTGCGCCATGATCAGCACAGGCGCTTCGGCAAGTCCATCATCGTATGGATTGCGCTGCTTTCCCTGGTACTGTTTGTCTCCCTGGTCTGGATGAACCAGTCCATCATGAATGCCACTGACCGCGGACTGAGCCATATTCTGACATACTATCAGCAGCTCGGTCTTGAATCCGAACCAACAGACATCATCAGCAGTGAAATGCGCAGTATACGCCAGATCAATACACGCAGTATTCTGGTTGTCGTCGGGGTCTTTGCACTCTCGCTGAGTGTGCTTCTGAACAACTATTCACTCATGAGCCGGCGTGCCCATGAAAGTGAGCTTGCCCTGAACCAGGTCCGGAATGTAGCCAATACTGACCCACTCACAGGCGTCAAGAGCAAGCATGCCTACGCGGAACGGGAAATGGAAATCAATGCACTGATTCAGGAAGCGAATATGGAACATTTTGCCGTAGCCGTCTGTGATGTCAACGGTCTCAAGCATGTGAATGATACACAGGGGCATCAGGCCGGGGATGCATACATACGCTCTGCCTGCCATATGATCTGCGAGCTGTTTATGCACAGTCCGGTCTACCGGACCGGCGGCGATGAGTTCGTCATCCTGCTCACCGGTCGGGATTATGAGTCCAGGCACGCACTGATGCAGGCACTGCATGATACTTCCGTGGCACATATTGCATCCGGCGAGGTTGTGGTTTCCGGCGGGATCTCAGATTACGAGCCCGGAACCGATGTTCAGCTCAAGACTGTGTTCGAGCGTGCAGATGCACGCATGTATCAGGAAAAGAAAGCCCTGAAGGACATGGGTGCACGCACCCGCTGATCAGGGCGCGGAGGGTTATGCGGAATCATATTCTTTCCCGGCTCACAGCACTGCTTCTCGTGCTTGTGCTCCTGCCTTCTCTCGTCTGTGCAGAACTGACAGAGACGCTCACGGTTGGTTCCAAAGGCGATGATGTCCTGCGCGTCAAGAAACGGCTGTACGAGCTCAGATACTATCGCTCTGAAACATTCACGCGGCGGTACACAGAGGAAACCGCAGAGACTGTGCGTACCTTTCAGCAGCTCAACGGACTGCCCGAGACCGGCGAGACGGACACACAGACTGCACTCGTCCTGTTCTCAGATCAGGCAGTCCGTGCGCCGCACCCCACGCTTACACCACT
>ONWQ01000066.1 GCA_900321565.1 uncultured Eubacteriales bacterium | reverse complement strand
TGTTCATGGCGTTCCTTCGATTGGCCTGCTCGCACTCTTCTGTGCCGTGATGACATCGATTGCTCTGGCTGTTCTGGTTTACTGCAAATATGGGAAACACCCCCGAATGATACTCATGCACATCGCCGTGATCATCCAATGCTTCGTGTACTGGATCACCTTTTCGATCTTCCTGTATACCGGCGGCACCGGAGGTACGAGCATTTTTCTGTTTTTTGCCGCCGCTCCCGCCTGTTTTTACTTTTTCAACCTCTTCTATTCTTCCATATTCTGTTTTGTGTTTTTTGTGATCATGTGTGTGTACATGTGGACGCCGCTTCATCTTTCAGGATACATATTCCCGGAAATGTACTATCAGAGACTGCCGATTATGTATCTGGCAGAAACACTCATGTGCGCCCTGGCGCAGTATGCCATGGTAAAGGCGAGGATCCATCAGGAAAAAGCAATGGAGGAAGTGGAGAAAGCGAATCAGGCGAAAAGTGATTTCCTGGCAAGCATGTCGCACGAAATCCGCACACCCATCAATGCGATTCTGGGGATGAATGAGATGATCTTCAGGCAGAGCCTTCTTGGGCGTGACGCAGCATCCTTCGGAAATATGGAGACTCGAAGTGCCTTTGACAATATCATCACCTATGCAGGTGAAGCCGAAAGGGCCGGGGAAAGCCTGCTTTCCATTATCAATGACATCCTTGATTTTTCCAAGATAGAAGCGGGCAGGGTGGAGATTGTCAATGAGAATTACAAACTCGGCTTGGTACTCAACGATGTTTGCAACATGATACGCTTCAGAGTGAAGGATAAAGGGCTAATATTCAAAGTGGACGTGGACCAGACGACGCCAGATGGTCTGTATGGCGACGAAGTGCATGTGCGCCAGGTAATTCTCAATATACTCAACAACGCTGTCAAGTACACAAAGCAGGGCAGTGTTCGGTTGTGTGTCGGCTATGAACCGGCACCCGCGACGCAAAACACCAAACAAATCTGCCTGATCATCTCTGTATCAGATACCGGAATTGGCATCAAACCGGATGACATCGACAAGCTGTTTGCAAAGTTCCAGCGTGTGGATACGCAGCAGACAAAGACAATTGAAGGCACAGGTCTGGGACTTGCCATCACGAAAAACCTACTTGACCTGATGGGTGGAACCATCCATGTGGAAAGCAGGTATGGAGAGGGATCGGAATTCACGATCCGTCTTCCCCAAAAGGTTGTTTCTTTTGAACCTGTAAGTGATTTTCAAGAGAAACTCGAAACAAGCATGCGGGAAACCGAAGCATACAGAGAGTCTTTCCGTGCACCCGATGCACATATCTTGGTTGTTGACGATACCCGCATGAATCTGACGGTAGCACAGAACCTGCTGAAAAGTACCAAAATGCAGATTGATACTGCCGGCAGCGGTGCGGAAGCCATTCAGATGGCTGAAACCATACACTATGACCTGATCCTGATGGATCAGCGCATGCCTGAGATGGACGGAACAGAAACAATGCATCGTATCAAGGCGAATGAAAGAGGCGTGAATGCGCAAACGCCGTTTATCTGCCTGACAGCAGATGTCATCAGCGGCGCACGAGAAAGATACCTTGAGGAAGGCTTCATTGATTATCTTACGAAGCCGATTAACCCGCGGATACTTGAGGAAACGCTGATAAAATATCTTCCAGCGGGGATGGTTAACTGTCAGGATGAAAAAGAGGCTGAAGCATCTGCTAAGGAAGTGTCAGGCGATTTGTTTGCTTTTCTGCGCGCGGCCGGCGTTGATCCGGAAATAGGCCTTCAGTATTGCGAGGGGGACAGTGCGTTGTATCAATCCATACTGAGGGAGTTCCTTCAGAATGCGGAACAGAAACAGCGTGAACTTCAGAAGTATTACGATACTGAAAACTGGAAAGACTATGGAATACTGGTACATGCACTGAAGAGTTCTTTCAGAATAATCGGAGCACGGGCACTTTCCGAAACAGCGGCAGTTTTGGAAACCACCGCTGATCAGACAGATATGGAAGTGCTCCGGCAGCTCCATCCGGACATGATGAAGAGGTACATTGCCCTTCAGGAAGTCCTTGCTGCGCACTTCGAAATTGATAAACCGGGTACAGACACGGATGAAATATTAGAGTTTATGCCTGAATAGCCCCTGCTGTATCACTTCATAATAATAGC
>ONWQ01000199.1 GCA_900321565.1 uncultured Eubacteriales bacterium | reverse complement strand
GGTCAGCATGCCGCCCAGCCAGCGGTTGTTGACATAGAACATGTTGCAGCGCTTGGCTTCGGATTCGATGGATTCCTGAGCCTGCTTCTTGGTGCCGACGAACAGAATGGACTTGCCTTCCATTGCGACATCACGGACAAACGCGTAGGCTTCATCTACCTTCTTGACGGTCTTCTGAAGGTCAATGATATAGATGCCATTACGTTCGGTGAAGATGTACTGTGCCATCTTCGGGTTCCAGCGACGGGTCTGGTGACCAAAATGGACACCGGCCTCGAGCAGCTGTTTCATAGAGATAACTGCCATGGGTATTCCTCCTTGTTTTTATCCACCCTCTCCGCCATCTTCGTTTCCGTCTTTCGGACGGCACAAGGATTCAGGGCACAGAGGTGCGTAATCGCTATGCAATATAGCATATCCGCAAACAAAGTGCAAGCACAAAATCAGGACTGAAATCATGTCAGCTGCACATGATAGCCTCAATATCTGCAACAGTCCTTGGAATTTCCCGGGAAAGGTTTTCACAGCCGTTTTCTGTCACGAGGCAGTTGTCTTCCAGCCTGAAGCCGATTCCCCATGCCTCGTGGTAGATACCGATATCCACACAGAAGACCATGCCAGGTGCCAGAACTTCAGGACGTTCGACCACATCGTGCACATCATATCCGATATGGTGTGCGCCGCCGTGCCACATGTATGTTCCGATATCTTCCTCGCGTTTCAGGATACCGGCGTCCATCATCTGCCTGGCATTGCAGGCCCGGATTGTCGCATCAACATCCTCCATGGGCATTCCGGGCCGGATAATGGAAAACAGGTAATCTGAGGTATGCTGCATGCATTCAAAAAGGAGTTTCTGCTGAGGTGAAAACCTGCCGTTGCAGGGAAAACCACGGCTGACATCCGCGGTATGATGATCCCAGCATCCACCGACATCGGCAAGGACCATGTCACCATCCGCTGCCTGCCCTGTATAACTGTAATAGTGAATGCAGAAATTATTCCTCCCTGCAGAAATAATGGAAGGAAACCCGGGACCCTGCGGTCCGTACTGTCCGAGCGCATGATCGAATTCGGCCTTATACTGGTATTCCCACATGCCCGGCCGGGATGCACGCATCATGGCAAGGATTCCTGAACGGGTGATTTCTTCCGCTTTCCGTATGGCATCGATCTCTTCCGGTGTTTTGATCAGACGCAGCCTGCGGAGTATGACGGAAGCATCCTCAATGCGGAGGAAAGGATACTCTTTCTGTACGACTGCGAGAAACTTCTGTGCCGGACGGTCACGATCAGAAGGCGACTGCCGGAACTGATCAAGATACAGATGCTTAAGACTGCTGCATGCCGGTATCCTGCGCAGTCCGGTAAGCAGACTGTGCATCTCCGGTGCCCAGGCACCGGTGCGGATATCATGTATTCCGCTCAGGTCGGTGGCTTCCTGCGGCTTGACACGCCGGCCGGTCCAGCGCTCGGCATAAGGGTCCGGCGGGAGCAGGTACAGAGTTTCATGGACCGTCCCGTTGTCATCCTTGACTGCAGCCAGAACGGCTTCCTTGCAGTCCAGTCCGGTGAGATAGACAAAATTCCGGTCCGCAAAGAAGGGATAAAATTCGTCATTGGTCTTACGTACCTCTTCCCCGGAAAAAACCAGCAGAAGAGAGGCGGGTTTCATCTGATCATAGAAGGCCTGGCGATTGGCGGTATGAAAGGATGCCTGCATGGAAATCACTCGCTTTCCGAAGAACTGTAAGCATGGGAACGGTTCTTCTTATTCATGGTTTCAATTTCGCTCTGACGGAGCTGAGGCGCACATCCGGGGCATCGCGTCAGCTTCGCATAGGGTTCACTGTCCAGTTCATCATAACGGAAGGCAGTCAGGGGGTGAAACCTTGTATGGACCAGAGGACAGTAAGGATCCGAGTGGTACTGACGGCCGTTATCGGGATTATAGTACAGGGGATAATCGGGTGAGGCGGGTACGAGGATACGTCCGCTGTCTTCCCAGATCAGTACCTTTGCACGGACTCCGCTGCGTGGCAGGTGCTCCCAGAGCCATTTCATATTCACGCCGCCTGTTCCGGTTTCACGCTGGATACGGACACAGCCATGACTGGCCTTTTCCCCCAGATAGTATTCGCAGCGCTCATAATGCCGGGTTTCTGTTCCGTCTTCCTCTGTGGTTATGGTACAGGGAACTTCGTGCAGCAGAATACCGTCGTTGATGCGTATGGCAAGGTCGCAGAACAGATTGCCGGACCAGAATCCGCCGGTATGCGAAATGGCCAGGAACTCTCCTGCGGGTGTTTCATGGAATGGTGTATCCTGCCGGGCATACCCGGTGGAACAGAGCAGCGTGGAGATCAGGTGACCGTTCTGGTAGACATACAGACGCTGCTGCAGTTTGTCAATGACAAGCCCGACTTCCTGACTGACCGGGATTTCCTTCAGAAGCCGGGTTTCAACATAGCCTGTGAAATGCGAGGCATAAACGTGTACGGATGAGCCCTCCACCGAAGACGAGTAGGCTTCAATGAGCGTCCAGTCATCTCCGGCTTCAAGAATATGCACACCCTGGGACGCATAGGTGACTTCGCCGACATAGTCCTTGCAGGACGCATCCGGTTTCAGCCGCACTTTGTACTGCTTGCGTTCATCACCGCTCAGGACCGTCATGGGCGATGTGAGAACCTTCCATACAGCTTCCTCATCCTGAAAATCCATGGGCAGTGTCCAGTAACAGACATCATGGTCACAGTGGTTTCCGGTCAGCTCTTCAGGTGAGAGACGCGTCTGATCCTGAGCGGGATGCGTGGGTTCCGGTTCAGGAACCCGGATGACTATCTCCCACGGCTCGGACTGTTCGCCGCTGGCTGCCTGCAGGTATACCAGAACGGTATGAGAACCGCTTTCCATGCCGCGGACAGGCACGGAAAGCTCATTGGTTCCGGCAGAGACCTCTGCTTCCATAATGATCTGTGTCCCGTTCAGTATGCAGACAGTGCCTGGAAGATTGGCCTGTACAGTGACAGGAAATGGATCCGAAGGAGTTTCCGCACCATCACATGAGATCAGTTCGGGAAATGGTTCTGTAACAGTCAGATTCAGAGGTGTGCTCTGCCCTCCGGAGACAAGGTACAGACAGTATGCTGACACATCCAGGAGCGAGGTGTCTACAAGCACCTGGCCTGATGTGCCGTTCATGGATACATCCAGTGTACGCAAAGCCTGTCCCTGTGGCGTGGTCAGATACACCTCCGCGGTCTGGTCGGCTGTAAACAGACACGCGACCTGCGTGCCGTGACGGACTCGGAGATCCTGGGTGACCCAGGCTGTTTCTGCCTGTGCATGACAGATGCACAAAAGACATGCCACGCAGAATATCAGCAGAAAACGCTTCATATCGAATCACTCCTTTCCGGAACTCTGGGAGACAAAAAAGGGGCATCTGCCCCTTTTATTCTTCTACACGGATCACGCTTTCCACACGGCAGATCTGGGTATCCAGGGCATGAATGGCATGCTGGAGTGCCAATTCCGGTGCTGCATGGGTTGTCAGTACAATTGTCACACGCCCGGGCATGCCGGTGTCTTTCTGAACCATGGTTGCGATGGAGATGTTTTCTTTGGCAAAACAGTCAGAAACCCGGGCCAGTACGCCCACTGAGTCACTGCAGGAGAGGCGCAGATAATACCGGGTAACCCAGTTCTGACTGAAGTCCAGGGATGGATCCGGCTGCTCTGTGTTGCGGAATGTCGGATGCTGATGCACAGACGCCGTTGCGGCACGGATCAGATCACTGACCAGTGCGCTGGCAGTCGGCATATCCCCGGCACCGCGTCCCTGCAGCATCATTTCCTGACAGGCGTGGCCGTGGAGATAGACTGCATTAAACGAGCCGTCGACACGCGCCAGAGGATGAGACTTCGGAAGAAAAGTGGGATGCACACGTACTTCTACCTGATTCCCGGTACGTTTGGCAATGGCGAGAAGTTTCAGTACGAGCCCCATTTCCCGGCCGAAGGCGATATCCTGGTCTGTTACTCTTGTGATTCCTTCGCGGTAAACTTTAGGGAAAGTGACGCGTCCATGGAATGCAAGAGAAGCCATGATAGAGAGTTTATAGGCAGCATCCAGACCTTCCACGTCGCTTGCGGGATCTGGCTCAGCGAGTCCAAGCTGCTGTGCTTCCTGAAGAACCTGTTCATAGGGCAGCCCGGTTTCTGCCATCCGGGAGAGAATATAATTCGTTGTTCCGTTGATGATTCCGTAGAGCTTGTCGATACGGTTGGCGCCCAGGGAATGCTGCAGTACATCGATGACAGGGATGGCACCGCAGACACTGGCTTCATAATACAGGCCAACCTGCTGCCTGACAGCTTCCGCCTGAAGCTCATGCCAGTGCAGTGCCAGGGCAACCTTGTTTGCAGTCACGACGGTCTTTCCGTTGTGCAGTGCCTGCAGGATATAGCTGGTTGCCGGATACTCACCACCCAGGAATTCCATGACAATCTGTATCTCGGAATCTTCCAGCACATCTTCTGCACGGTCCGTCAGTACACCTTCCGGAAGAGAGAAGCCGCGGGGCTTGGTTACATCACGGACCAGGATCTTTTTTACTGTGATTTCAAGCTGATGACGGTGCGCGAATTCATACCGGAAGTCACTGATCAGTTTCCAGACCCCGCTTCCGATGTTTCCGCATCCGAGAAATCCAATTGTAACCTTTTGCATAAAGTAACTCCTTATCCGCGATTTCTCTTGTAAATCAGGTGCAGGCCCTTGAGCGTCAGAATCCCGTCTACATGGTCGATTGCCTTGGATTCATCTGCCATCATCTGAGCCATACCGCCGGTGGCAACTACGGTCACCGGCTTGCCGAGCTCCTGCTTCATACGCCGGATCAGGTTCTGAACCAGTCCGACGTATCCGTAGAACATTCCGGACTGCAGATTGGTCAGAGTAGTCCGTCCGATGGCATGCTGAGGCTTGGTAAGCTCGAACCGTGGAAGTTTGGCAGTGCCGCTGGAGAGCGCTTCACTGGCCAGCTTGATGCCGGGACAGATCGCACCGCCCAGGAAAACACCGCCGTCATCCACGACGCCGAATACAGTAGCGGTTCCAAAATCGATCGTAATGACCGGGGCCCCATACTCTTCATAGGCGGCAACAGCATTGGCAATACGGTCACTGCCCAGTTCATGCGCATTTTCATACTGAATCCGGATACCGGTCTTGACTCCGGGCACAAGAAACATGGGCGGAATATGGAAATAATTCAGACACATATGCTCGATGGTAAAGTTCACAGTGGGAACGACAGAGGAGATAATAATGCCTTCCACTTCGTTCAGAGAGACACCATCGTGCGTGAAAAGATGGGTAAGAAGAATCCCATATTCATCCGATGTGTTCATTTTGTTCGTGGAAATCCGCCAGTAATGCGCGAGCTTTCCCTGATCAAACAGTCCGGTTTTGATATTGGTATTGCCGATATCCATTGTCAAGATCATGAGTTTTCTCCTTACACAATCAGTCGTGCCCTGTGCAGTGCGGTTCCGACCGCACTGGTCACAATGGCTGCAACAACCATTTCGACAACCGCATTGATGCCGACGGAAGCAATGATGAAGGCAAGTACGCTGCGGCCGGCCATCAGGTTCTGGAGGTATTCCGTGTGCCCGAAAAGCAGGACCAGGAGTGACATAAAAAAGAGTGTATTGAAAAATGCAGCACTGAACCCGGTAATGGCATACCGGACATACAGCGGCATTCTTGTTTTTTTCAGTGCGTTATGGGTCAGTGCAACCAGAATTCCGACAAGAACGCGGGATATGAACCGCTGAATGAACATCAACACCGGACTGACACTGACCAGTGCGGCACCCATGGCGCTGAAGCCCAGTATGCCGAAACACTGCAGGAAACTGATGATCCCGAAGACACCGCCTATGAGAGCACCGCCGGGAAGTCCGAGTGCCAGGGCGGCAATGGCAACGGGGATCATGTTGAAAGTGATGGAAAGTCCGAAAGGCTGCGGGATATTGACATATCCCAGGACGACCAGGACGGCAGTCAGCATGGCCAGAAGGGTGAGCCGGACAATTCTGTTGTGTGAGCGAGTCATAATCATACCTCCGTTCGGGGTCAAGTCTGATCCCCTACGATTCATATAAGATCACCTGGCAGTGCGTTCGTCCGGTGCCAGGACTGGCTTCCGGCGGCTGCAGCAGAGTGTCAGGGTGCATTATACGGATTTCCCTTCCGTATGTAAAGAAAATACGGGCGAGGAATGCAATGTAAATGCAATCCGGTGTTTGCCGGATCGTAAGACTGATGGTAAGATGTGCACGTGGGGGAATGACTGGGGAGTGGAAAGGAACATGAATATGACAGTATGGACAAATCAGCCGCTTGAAGCGCTCGAAGAACTGGAACGAACAGGGACTTTCCGGTGTATTCCTGAGAAATCCATGAACCTTACCAAACCGGACTCCCTCAGAAAACCGTATGCCTGGCTTGCGGAGAAAATGCTGCAGAGAATCGGCAGTCGGCCTCAGGGTGTGTCCACACCTATCTGGGCGTGGCATACATGGAATTTTGAACATCGGTGCCCGGACCCGGAGAGTGCGGCGTTTCTGAAGCGGACATCGGAGCGTGTGCTGCTGACTCTTGATATTCCTGAGGCGGAGATGGTACTGACTGATTTTGAAGCATGGCAGACGGTGATGCAGGGTTCCTATGTGTCCGGTGCCATGACAGAAGAGGAAGCGGTACGGGAGGAAATGTGGCTGGAAAACCTGGATGAGCCGGCGCTCGATGTGGCCATCCGGGATTCGTGGGATCGTGTTTTTGATGTCAGCCGGGTTGAAATACCGGTACTGGTCCGCGGACGGTTCATTCAGGCTACTTTCTGGGAGATCCGAAAAGAATACATTCGCGATATCCGCATACTTGAAAAGAATACGGAAAACGGAGCCTGAATATGATGATTTACACAGAAAAGGATTACGAGATTACAGACAAAGGATTCCGGATGCTGCGAAGCCAGAGATTTCTGGAGCTTGCTCAGCAGCGTTTTGTGGCTTTTGACCTGGAAACAACCGGCCTGAAAGCAGAGGCTGCAGGCATAACGGAAATCGGGGCGATCCGTGTGGTCAATGGCCGGGAAACAGAGCGCTTTCAGCGTTTTGTGAATCCCTGTATGCCTATTCCGGACAATGTTGTGCGGCTGACCGGGATCACTCAGGACATGGTTGCAAATGCACCGACGATTGCACAGGTATTACCGGAGTTTATGAATTTTCTTGGGAATGATCCTTATGTTGCACACAATGCGTCATTCGATATAGGCTTTTTGGAATGGCACGGGAAACAGCATGGTCTGTCAATTTCGCCGTACTATGCGGATTCACTGGATTTTGCAAGAAGATACTGGCCGACAGTCCGCAGTCATAAGCTGGGTGACATGGCCTTGCTGATCGGGTTTGAAATGGGCAGGGCGCACAGGTCCATGGCGGATACGGAGGCCCTGGTTGCCCTGGTGCTTGCATCGATTGAACGCTGGAAGAGGACCGGCAGCGATCGGTCTGTGGAAGATCTGATCACACAGGAGCACATGAGATTTCTGAGAGGAATTCCCTGCAGTCCGCCCTCGTCCATGCAGGGCCTGGACAATCTTGAACGGGTACTGAGCGTTCTGCGCCGGGCGTGGAGCCGGAATACCTGTGAGCCCGGGTTTGCCGCATGGTGGACTCCGGAAGATCCGTCCCTGGGACAGGACGATGTGACGGTGCGCCTCGTAGCACACCTGTGTGGAGCGAAAATTGCCAGGGTCAGGTTCAGGTATGGCAGGCAGGGCCTGATGAATTTCCATGATGGCCGTCTGCTGACACTGTGCGGACCGCAACCGGGATGTGTGACGGGTGTGGATGTGGACGAACTGTTCAACGCGGAAGATCTGTGCAGGGACGGAAATGCCAGACTGCGTTTCCGCCAGTTGCAGAAGAATATTCTTGACCTGCTGGCAGCAAAAGAAGGAAGCCCGTGATCAGTGGGCTTCCTTCTTTAATGCTGCTAAGTGGATCTGATTCAGGGCATCCAGAGCGGCCGCTTTTTCGGCTTCTTTCTTGCTCCGGCCCTGTCCGTGGCCCAGGATTTTTCCATCCTTGCTGACGACCGCCTGAAATTGCGGATCGTGCGCCGGGCCGGTCTGC
>ONWQ01000095.1 GCA_900321565.1 uncultured Eubacteriales bacterium | reverse complement strand
GTTTCCAGCCCGGCAAATTCCACACAGCTCAGACCGATCGGGTTCGGGCGAAATGGAGACCGTGTGGCGAAGACCCCCATCCTCTGGTTTCCGCCCAGCCGTGGCGGACGTACAGTGGGTTCCCATACTGAACGGTGTGCCATATGGAAGTCCCATAGAAGCCAGAGATGAGAATATCCGTCTAGTCCACGGAACGCATCCGGATTTCTGTACTCCGGTTCAAAGATAATCTTTCCCGTCAGCGCTTTCACCAGTCCGCTCTGTCTGGGTATTCCGAACTTGGTTGGAAACCCGGTATGGATGTGTGCAATTGCGCGCATGACAACGGTTTCTGTTTTCTTCATTTATTTCTCCGCTTCAGCTGAACAGGCTGCGAATATCAGCTTCCGACAGGCTTGAAAGGGCATGCTCGCCTGGTGAAATCAGCTGTTCGAAAAGCTCACGCTTATTCTTGGATAACTGAATCACCTGTTCTTCGATACTCTGTCGGGTGATCAGACGGATCACTTCCACTTTTCTGGTCTGGCCGATCCGGTGTGCGCGGTCAGTCGCCTGATCTTCCACCGCTGGATTCCACCATGGGTCGAAGTGGATTACTGTATCGGCGCCAGTCAGGTTCAGTCCGGTTCCACCGGCTCTGAGCGAGATCAGGAATACCTGACCTTCCCCTTCATTAAAACGGTTACAAAGCTCCATACGCTCCTGCGATGGTGTGTTGCCGTTGAGGTACAGGCACTGGTATCCGTTTACCTGTAATTGCTTCATGATGATTTCCAGCATGGAAGTAAACTGTGAAAAGATCAGAAGCCGGCGTCCTTCACCAATCCGTTGCGGCAGAATATCCATCAGAAGATCCAGTTTTCCGGAAGAACCGCTGTATCCTTCCATGGCCAGAATAGGATGGCAGCATACCTGTCGCAGCTCTGTAATGGACGCAAGAATATCCATCCGGCCTCTGAGCTGCCCGCCATTTGCCAGTGCACGGTCCATCCGTTCCCGGGCGCGCAGGAGTGAAGCCTGGTAGACTTTTGCCTGTTCCGGTGTCATTTCTGCCATGATCTCATATTCAATCTTATCCGGCAGCTCGGTCAGAACATCCTTTTTCAGACGGCGCATGAGGAAGGGCGAAATCTTCCTCTGCAGTTCTTCCCCATTGTCTCCGTACTGATAGCGCTGCAGGAACAGGCTCTGACTCCCAAGATACCCGGGAAGGCAGAAATCAAAGATACTCCAGAGTTCACCGGCATGGTTCTCCATGGGTGTGCCTGTGAGTGCAAACCGTGTTTTTGCCTTGAGCTGCTTGACTGCACTGGCTCCGGAACTGAAAGCGTTCTTGATCTGCTGCGCTTCATCCAGAACCACAAAATGGAAATCCAGTTCCTGCATATCCGTGATATCCCGGCGGATAAGAGGGTATGAAGTTATGATCACATCATAATCATTCTTTTCGCGTAATTTCTGGAAAAACTGCGCGCGGATATTGGTGGCACCGGATACGACCACAGTACGCAGTTTTGGTGCAAATCTGTGAATCTCGTTCATCCAGTTATATGTCAGAGATGTTGGAGCAACGACAAGGGACAGTTCCCCTGTACCTGCATATTGATTCAGAAGCGCAATCATCTGCAGTGTTTTACCAAGCCCCATATCATCGGCCAGGATTCCACCCATCTGCAGTCTATCCAGGGATCTCAGCCATGCGTACCCACGCTTCTGATACGGACGCAGTTCGACAGTCAGACCGGCTTCCGGACTGACCGGCTCCGGTTTGGTAATATCCCTGACTGCCTTGCGGATGGATTCATCCTGTATGATCGGCAAGGAGGCCATATCAAGAAGCCGTGACAGATACATGGTCTTGTATTGGCTCAGGATCAGATCATTTCCCTGTACTGTAAGCTTTTCCTGACCTGTTGAATCATAGATCGCTTCTGCGGCCTCATACCATTCATCCATGGCATTCAGGTCCAGAAATGTACCATCTTTGAGACGGAAATATTTCTTTTTCCGTGCCAGGGCTTCAATCACGCCGCTCAGGTCAGCCGAAGAAACCTTCAGTCCTTCCAGTGAAAGCAAAAGTTTGCCGTCACGGAATGAGAGCCGTCCTTGCACACTGGGTTTCCGGGGCTTCATTTTCTTGAAATCCCGGCTCATGAAGACTTCGCATAATCCCTGCAGTTTTGGGACAGCCTCAGTGATCAGCCTGTAAATGGCATCCTGACCGCTCAGAACTACTTTTTTGCGCATAATATAGAATCCGGCCGCGGCAAGTGTATCCATGATCTGCCGTTCCTTGTCGGAATCTCTGAGAAGTAATCGCTGACCGGGTACGAACGTTTTTGGTACATCCTGCGGTGCAAACGGATCAATCTCCCGGTCACCGTAGCGGAAAACTGCGTGCACTACCACATCACGGCCATCTCTGTCGAGATAAAGCTGTGCATCGAGCATTTCATGGATCAGAAGACGTTCAAGCTCTTCTGTAATCTCGACTGTAGCCAATTGTCTGAGGTAAGGAATCAGCTCATCGACAACATGAACCGTCTCAGCTGGCGGGTATTCAAAGGTTGCCCTGCCATGATATCCGTTTTTCCACAGCTTCATCATCAGCTGACGCTGCGAAGTTTCCACCTCAATCACATTCCCACCGGCAAATGCATATGCTCCACTCCGTGTCAGTGGCAGGAAATCCTTTGGGTAAACCACATGCAGAGACAGACCACGCAGTGAACCGGATGCCTTGATTACAATCGGAATCCGTGCTTTCTGTACCCGACGGATTTCATATGCTTTCTTATGCATGTTCAGCTGGAATGGCATTCCGCTCAGAGCGCTGAACAGTTCTTCTGTGAGTGTGTCAGGCAGCATAAGGGATTTGGCTTCCGGCCCCTTTGGTTCGCATTCTGCTATCTGCTGACATTCAACAGCCGTGCGAAGTACGCGCAGTACCTGCTCGCCTGTTCGCCCGAAATGCATCCATGAAGGTTCAAACAGAAACCCCTTACCGAAGTCCAGCGATTCATTCCTGTCCACGCACTGTAGCAGCTGGGGTATGCTCCGGACTACATACAGTCTGTCTTCTCCTACACGCAGACTGACTCTCAGCCGTGGGACGCTTCCATCCTGTTCCTCTGCTGCCTGAAGAATCACTTCCATATGGATGGTGCCTTCATCAGGCAGTTGTGGATGAAGAATCTCAAAGAGTTCCGGCCCTGAATTCATGGCAATATGATGGGTCAGCTCATTGAGTGTGCCGGATGTCTGTGCTTTCAGTGCAGCTGCTATAACATGCCGGCAGAGACCATACTGATTCTGTCCCTGACATGTACATCCGGGTTTATGAATTCCGTCGATCGTTACTCTGTATATGATTCCTTCATCTGTGACGGTGTAGCGCAGTGCTTTCTGGTCCAGACGGTCTTCCTGTACACTCCCATGTGTATATAGTATTTTTCCTTCAGTGTATATCGTTTCTCCGGCGAGCTGCTTCATCTGTGTGATGCTCAGCATTTGGAATCTCCCTCCCAACGCACAACGATAGACAACTACTAAACTTCTACACTTACCTCCTATTTCCTTCTGATAGATACATTGGTAAATATTTCCATTTATATGATTGTGTAACAAAACCGGACATCATACACAGATGCCCGGCTATATGCTTTGAGCCAGAAACAGGATGTGAAGTGCCTGTCTGCACCGCTTCCTTAATCCGAAAACATTCAGAAATTCTATTCATAGCAGATCCCTGCATGATAGAATCCACTGCGCATGTCAGATGCCGGCTGCGGTTCAGTCTTCAGGGTATACTGTCTTCCGCGCCAGCCATGTTCAGGCAGATAAAATACTGTCATTTTCTGGTTTCTTTTTCCCATGGCCCCGATGGTTTCTACCATGGAACAGACATATCCGGGAAGAACGGGAGAAGGTATGCTGTATCTCTCGTTTTCCATATATTCTTTCCGGTACTCCCCGCCTGCCATATGACCATCCATATAACGATAGCGGATGATAAGACTGTGCAGCTGGCCAGAATTGCTGCTGTCAGTTTTACTGTCTGGTATCTGTTCTGAATGCATATCATTCTGAGAGTATGGAGATGCAGGGATCGGGACAGGTGTTGCAGTTGCAGCAACCCTTGGTCTGGGTCTGCTTCGGCTGCCGCTGCTTCTGGTGCTGACAGGTGGCGTTGTCGGTAACGGTGAAGAATGCACTTCTTCCGTTTGTATGGCAGGGTTTTGTGTGGGCGCTGCGGTCATGCTTTGTGGGATCAGACAGAATAAGAACAGGGCGTGATGTGCATCAGGTATTTCCAGCAACCTGCCGGCAGTATTCTGAGGACCGGAATCCGGGATAGAACCCATCTGTCCATCGGGCAGTGTCCAGAGGATCTTCCACGAACGGAGCAGGCAGCCTTCTTCTGTTTCATCCACTTCCAGGGATAACCGATAGCTCTTCAGCATACTCAGATCATGGGAACCGCTAAGGCCTTCTGTACTGAGCGTGACTGTGAACAGGTATGATCCGCTTTTGGAAATCCGGATAGAGCCAAGTGTACAGTTTTCACTTTCTTTGAGTCCGGTTGCATTGAATCTGCCGTTTGTTGTATCCAGTTTACAGGGATTCTGAATTCCTTCGGAAGGCTTCAGAATCCCGCTCATATCCGTGCCGGGTTCTGGAACCACGGAAACACTGAATCGGCTGCCGGCGCCTGTGAATAATCGGTCTGAGTCAGGAACAGTACGGCCAGGTATGGATGCAGAAGGTTCAGAAGCCATCATGATTCGGACTGTTATGGGAAACTCCACAATCTTTTTCCATTGTGCAGTGTATACAATGTCTGCATATACCTGTGTGTCCACTGTACTGGAGATCTCGCCTGTGAGTGAAGACATCCAGCCAGCAAATTGATAACCTTCCCGATTTGGAACTGAATGCAACGGATCCATGAACTTCGGTGCTGCCGTGCCGGACGGAACGGTTGATGTCTGATCTTCAAAGATTACAGTATTCTCGACACCGTCTGTATAAGTTACTGCCCATGCCTTATAGGTGTTCAGGAACAGAATATCATCTGAAACTTCCCTATTATTGTTGGAATATACCCCGTTGCCGGGAACGCGGAGAATTTCCTGTCTGCAGGTCAGATGATTTCCTTCCTGTTCCACATGTACGCGCACATGATATCGGGTATGATCCCATATATATCCTGGCTGTCTGCCTGTAAGTTGCTGAATCTGATATGTGTATATACCAGGCTGCGTGAAACAGATCTCGGCAATGGCTGTCCTGATACCTGAAGAGAGTTCGGTCATTTGTGTTCCGCTTTTCGAACCATTTGGGAATGGACGTTCTCGGTTTGCAGGGGAAACACTGACCGGACCGAATATGGCAATTCTGCATGAAACTGGCAATCCATCAGTACCTTCTGTAATACAGGTTGCGTACAGAGTATCAGTAACCGGTGTACAGGCAGTCCATTGTGCTTCATAGACTGCGTGTGCAAAAACCCGGTCCTGAGTTCCGTTAGCCTGGCCTTCATCCCGGATATTTTTCCATCCAGTAAAAACCCATCCATCCCGTACCGGACAGAGTTTCACTCCTGTTTTTTCTTCCGGTACAGGGGTTTTATCTCCTTCCGGAATCAGGTAAGTGCGATCTGCAAACACCAGCTCGTCTTCCACACCGTCTGTAAAGGTTACACGGTACCCCCATCGGGCGATATAGGTGATATCTTCGAAAATCGTCTCATGGATTTCAGGCTGTATATCCTCGCTCACAGTAGAAGTCCATCCGCAGAATTCCATTCCATGGATGGCATCCGGAGTATTCCAGGAAAAAGATTGTCCATGCGGCACCTCGGCATACCCGTATGCTTTTCCTGTTTTTCCGTCCATAACCCACACTTTATGGAGACACAGGTTGGTAAATACAACATGCTCTGTACTTACATCCCCGTTATGATTGCATATACTCAGGTCACTGACTTCCATACACATGTCGCTTTGCTGTACCTGGATGTTTACAGTATAAACAGCTGGATCCAGTTCAAATCTGTCAGTAGTATCCAGTTCCTGATGCAGGGTTCCAGTGTATGTTCCGGAATGGGAAAGCTCGAGCGGGAAACATATGCGTCCGTTTTCCTGCACAGTACCGGAGATGCACACCATATCTGTTTCTTCGCTTTCCTCCGGCTGCTTCAGTTCCATAAGAAAACGGAATGCACTTTCCGGCACCTGATCAAGACCAGCTACCCGTACCCAGCTGTATATATTCAGTTCCGCAGGGGCACAGTGTTTCCACTGTGCATATAGTGTCATGGAATCAGAAACCGGTTCTCCTGAGTACAGGCTTGTCATTTCCCGGTCTGTATACCATCCGCTTAAATAGAAATCCTGCTTTTCGGGAATTTCCCGAGCGAGCAGCTCAAAGTGGACACTATCCCCCTGCGGGATCTGTACTGTGAACTGATCCGCTTCTTCCGGTCCGATCAGGAGTTTCACTGTGCATGGATTCTGTTCAGGACAGTCCGGTGTGGTTCCCGGAATACCAGTCGTTTCTGAAGCCGCATCCGGTTGCACCTCTTCCATGTCCGGGCCTTCATCCAGAACGACCAGGCCGTCATCCGGTGCAATTGTTTGTTCATCTCCAATGGTCAGCATCAGACCGGGAAAACCGTCATCCACAAGGGGCGGATTCAGATCAGTGGTGCATGTTTCCTGTGCTTCTCTAGACATGAAAGGCTCATTTTCCCCGTAATCCTGCGGTGGCAGAGTGAACATTACGGAATGCTCTTCCTCAAACCACGGCCCGCCCAGTTCCAGACTCTTCACAGCTACAGATGGTTCTTCAACAGAACTGTCCCCGTCTCGACTTTCGCCAGCTTGTTCGACTGTTTCAGCTTCATTCACTTCCTGAGTCAACGATTCGCACTCTCTATCCGGTAATGAAAGTTCAATTTCAGTTTCAGTATCTTCGGTTTCAGGTATCGCAGATGAAAGAACAGGCTGATTTTCCTCAACAAAATCTGTGCCTGTCGCGGCAGCATCTGTGCACTCGTCTGTCCGGGATGTCTGGCTTTCCATATCATCGTCCGGTGACTGCACTGTGGTTTCCACGGAGCGTTCAGGCGTATCTGTTGAACTGCCTTCTGGTCCTGTTTCAGAAGAGATCATGATATGATCCACGACGGTCTGGCTGTCGTTGGAAATTGTGTCTTCCGGTACCTGCTCTGCATCCTGGACAGGCTCTGAAACAAGTGCTTCAGGAGACGTTTCTTCTGAGTCAATCCCGGAACATGCTTCTCCGGATGCTCTCTGAGAATCCTTCGGTATGGTTTCACATATTACTTCCTGAAACTGCCCGGGAAGGTCTGTTGCTTCAGGTGTGCTCTGTGCTGTTTCAGAGTTGAGTCCTACAGGATGTGTTTCCGGCTGGTCTGCTCCGGAAAATGCTTCTGCTGATGCAGACTGAGGATTCTCCGGTATGGTTTCCGATAACGTTGCCTGAGCTGCCCCTGAAAGTTCATTGACTTCCTGCGGGCTTTGTGGTGCCTGTTTCCAGCATGATGCATCATGCGTATGCTCCGGAATTTCAACAAAACCACAGACCGCTGTTCTGCGGTTATCCGCATCCATGACAAAACAGGAACTCTTATGGTGATGCACATTAGCATATCGACAGCACAGAATATCCATGGATGAGAAGCAAGCTGCTGTGTGTTGATGGCCAGGATTCTCATTCATTCCGCATATCAGCTGTTCATTCCACGAAAAGCATGCGTCTGAATGTATGTGCGCACCTGTACCTGGTTCTTTATGACAGATCAGATGCTGTTCATAGCATGTTTCTGTATGCCTGTGTGCACCTTCTCCTTCTGCCTTTCCGCAGGTGAGTTCCATACAGAAGCATGCTTCTTCATGCCGGTGCGCTTGCTGTTCCGGCAAAGCGCAGGTCTGCTCCCGAATGTAGCATGCATCTGAATGCATATGTGCACCTTCACCTTCTGCGATCGTGCAGATCAGGACAGAGTGATAGCATTCTCCTGAATGTGTATGTGCTCCTTCTCCGGCTGTTTTTCCGCACTGCAGGACAGGCGTATAGCAGTCTTCACCATGAGCGTGTGCACCTTCTCCTTCTGCCATTCCGCACAGATTCACAGATGTATAGCAGAGGTCAGAATGCGCATGCCCTGTGCATTCTTCCTTCTGGCATATTATCTCACCGCCCTCATTCAGGCACTGCTCTGTATGAACATGCGCTTCCCGTTCTTCCTCTCCACAGACCCGGTGTATTTCAAAGCACGCATCTGTATGCTGATGCCCAGTGGATTCATGGAGCGTGCATATAAGCTCTTTTCCATAACAGGCTGCCTGATGCTCATGCCCGGAAGATTCCTCCAGAGTACACTGAAGCCTTTGCTGCCAGCAGCCATCCGCATGCTGGTGTCCTGATGTTTCCGTGCACTCGCAGATCAGTTTCCGCGTAAAGCATGCTTCCGAATGCTGATGCCCGTCGGTTTCTTCAAGGGGACAGACCTGTTTCCGGGTCCGGCACTGCTGCTGATGTATATGCCCGGCTGACTCTGCCTGTGTACAGACGAGTTCTGGAGCATAGCAGGTATCTGTATGCAGATGCCCCTCTGTTTCCGCCATTCCGCAGTTTGGCCCGGATTCGCGTATACGGGTATAACAGGCAGGAGTATGTACATGTGCTCCTTCACCGGCTTCCATACCACAGATGATAGTCTCTTCTGAGGTGTAGCAATCCGAGCTGTGCACATGTGTCGGATTTTCAGGCAACTGGCAGACCAGTGTTCCATCTGCGGTGAAGCACGCGGACTGATGCGAATGGAAGACTTCTGTACTGTACCCGCAGACTGTTTTTCCGTTCAGCATGCATGCTTCTGTGTGCTTGTGCCCATGAAATGTGCATGCAAAAACTGCGGCTGTCATAGCGCTATCGTATTGTTCTGCAAGTCCTGTCGAACATGATATGCTACCGCAGCTGATCCCAAGAGTCATAATGAGTGTACAGGCCAGGATTCTGCCGGGCAGTTGTCGGTATGTTCTCTTCAGTTTTTTCATGCTGCCTTTCCCCTTTGTGTTACAGAACACATCTTGCTTGGCCAGTTTCAACAACACAGGTTTCAGGTGGACCGGCAGAAAGAAAACATCCGGGAACCATGTCCCGGATGTCAGTGACTCACTGCCCGGCAACGAACGATCCTCTCCTGGTAAGGATACCATATCGGCAGGAGTTTTCAATAGAAATGCTTATATTACAATACGGAAAAACATATTATTTGCGTAACAATTTTGCGTCTTTGTTTAGAAGAAAGTCACGGAGCGTGGAAACTCTTTTTCCTTCCAGTGTCATGTCGGGTTCTGCGTGAAGCATAGATGCAAGTATGGCTTCTTCTGATGCTTCTCCGACTGCGCGGAAAGCATCATTCAAACTGGCTTCATCCAGGACATGCGTTTCCCAGATATGCTCTGAGACCTGTTTCCTGGGGCTTGTGGAGAACCCTACCGCAATCTCACCGCTGCCATGACCAATATAGGAACCGAGCCTGGCCATTCCCACACTGCACCGGCGAAGAATCCGCTTCAGCTGGCGTGCATCCACCGGCAGGTCTGTGGCAACCACCAGAATAATGGATCCCTGATCGCATTCCGCAATGTCCACTGGCAGATCTGTGACCCGAAGATCCCGTGAAGCACCATAATTACTCTGTACAAGTACACCCAAAGTATACACATGCCCATCCACCTGCCACTGGCGTGAAGCGGACCCGATTCCTCCCTTAAGGCCATAACACCGTGTACCGCGACCTGCTCCGACACTGCCCTGTGCAAAGTCATCCGATGCAGTCCGAATCGCTTCAAAAACTTCTTTTTCTCCGATGGGACGCTTCTGAATGTCAGAGATTGCACTGTCATTGCATTCACAGACGACCGGGTTCACGGAATGCAACTCCATTCCGTCCTGTCTGCACAGGTTAATCATATAGCTGACCACGGCATCATGGACCTTGCCGACGTTCAGGGTATTGGTCAGGGCAATCGGTGTTTCCAGAGTTCCGAGCTCTTCTACCTGAATCAGGCCTGTGGTTTTCCCATACCCATTGAAAACAACGCATGCTCCCGTGACCGGCTCTGCCACAAGATTCCTGCACGCAGGAAGAACGATGGTTACGCCGGTATGGCACGCATCTCTGTCTACGGTGCAATGGCCGACCCTGACGCCGGGCACATCTGTGATCAGATTTCTGACTCCCTTTTTCATGATTCCATCCTTTCCGTCTGTGGCCTTTCTCCCTGTGTTTGCAGGAAATCCGGCCTGCCTGTCCAATCGTTAGTAATGAAGAATCCTGCAAGGAGGATGTCTATGGATAAACCAGTCATCGGGATTACCCCAGGTCTCCGGGACGAGGAACATTCCCTGGTGTTGAATAAAGGCTATGCGGATGCATTGCTTGCTGCGGGTGCTGTACCAGTTCTGCTGCCGCTGACAGAGGATCCGGGCGTACTGCAGTCCTGCATTGAACTTTGCGATGGATTCCTGTTCAGTGGCGGGCCGGATATTGATCCATGCCTGTATGATGAAATGCAGCTGCCGGACTGTGGTGCAATCTCACCGTTGCGCGACGGAATGGAGCTTGCGCTTGCGAAGCTGCTGGTTGCAAGGGATGATAAGCCGGTTCTTGGTATCTGCCGTGGGTTCCAGGTCCTTAATGTTGCCCTGGGTGGCGACCTGTATCAGGATCTGCCGGCTCAGTTTCCACATCAGGTGCTGGCACATCGACAGAACCAGCCGGCCTGGTATCCAAGCCATGACGTAGTTATCACCATGTCCAGCCTTCTGGACATGATTGTACATGCAAGCAAGATCCGGGTGAACTCACTGCATCATCAGGCGGTTCGCCGGCTTGGCAGAGACTTTGTTCCCTGTGCTGTTGCTACCGACGGTGTGATCGAAGCTGCAGCACTGGAGCATCATCCGTTTTTCCTTGGCGTCCAATGGCATCCGGAGCGAACCTACCAAACAGACGATGCCTCGATCGCCCTGTTCCGTGCGTTTGCCGATGCATGCAGCACGGACTGAAATTCCTTTACCAGCAACAGCCTCCGCGCATTGCGGAGGCTGTTTGAATTATCGGATGGTTGCCGGAGTCTGGTCAAGCAAGGTCTGTATACGTTCGAGTGCCTTCTGCATTTTCTGCGTTTCATCCCTTGACATATCCTGAGGCGGCTCCTGATCGGCCGGAAGCACACGATAGCGGTTTAGTCCACCCGCCTTGTACTTCCACTGAAAAGTCGGAGTGTATCGCACATCCTTGAGAGTGACTTTTCCGTCAGCATCCACATCGGCGGTTACATGAAGAATAATACTTTCCAGTGCGCCCGTCTTCGAGGATGCTGAAAGCAGACATCCAAGAGAGTATGCGCACAGGGCTGAGGACGTGCTCCCGTCCTCGTGATGGCTCTCCAGCCATTCAATCGTCTGAACACGTCTTGAACCAGTTCCCACGATCAGATCTGCACCGGCGTCCGCCAGTTCCTGAGCCAGGGTTTTCTGTGCCTTGGTTGGCGCAGTGGCGCCTGTGCTTCCCCAGTGCACACCGACCACTACGAGTTGTGCTCCCATGCTGCGCACTACACGGATGTCCTGTTCAGCCTGTTCCAGCAGCGGAACGGCAAAGGCGCGTCCATCATTGCGCATTGTTTTTCTGCCGGTGTCTGAGAGTGATTGAGTATAATACAGAAATGCAACCCGTACGGGCCCAACCTCATGGACCCGTGCACTTATGGCTGCATCTCCTTCATTCCGGTATGCTCCGACGGTTTCAAGACCGGTTCCCTGCGCAGAAAGCAGGGTTGTATCCAGACCATTCTCGGACTGATCGTATGCTTTCGGAAACCCGAAGGATACCATGTCGGTTCCACAGGATACCAGCATATTCATGACTTCATCCGGTGCAATCAGGTCTGATACTTTCTGACTGGGCACCACGAGGTTCTCGAGTGTCAGGACAGCGAAATCACCGGTCATTTCTTCATGCAGTGCGGAAAGAATATCCGAGAAATCATACGTCTTGGTGGACTTGTCGTATCCGGACTGGCGAACTGCAGTTTCCAGAATCACACTTCCCCCAAAGGACATTTTCACCAGACCGCCCATAGGCCGGGTTGGCACAGGCTCAGTTCTGGTTTCCGGTTCCTGTCTGTCCTGAATCGGGATATTCTGCTCCAGGGTATGTTCTTCGGCGCTCAGTGCCACGCTTTCCATGAGTTCACCGACAGGCAGCTGAAACACTGCATCACCGCCCAGCTGTTTCAGGAGAACGCCCATGCCAAGAAGGACACATGCCGTTACAGTCAGGGTCAGTATGGTTCCCAGTGATATCCCTTTTCTGTCATGATTGTGCATGCTTCAGATCCTCAGTCCCATTTCCATGCTCAGCGGAAAAGCACAGCGGCCAGTGTGGTCAGGATCATCAGCCCTGCCAGAACCAGGCAGAGCATCCGTGTCCATTTGCTCGAACGGGATGAAGTGTTCTTCTTTGTCATACTGTCTTCCTACCTTTCAATAACGTACTCAGTGTCCGGTATTCTCATCCGGCTTTGCTTGCTGTCTCCGGACCTGGACCTGAGTAACCCTAAGACGTTCCATACCGATGACTTCACCGTCCAGTCCGTCCACTGAGAACTTGGTTCCGACTTCAGGAATCCGTCCGATCACTTCAGCAGCCCAGCCGCCTACCGTATCGCTTGCATAATGGCATGGCAGATTCAGCGACTCATACAGGTCTTCCAGTGGAACCAGACCGTTCACAATCAGTGTCCCGTCCTCTTTTTCTGCAATATCTTCAGAGATATCATCATGCTCGTCAAAGATTTCGCCAACCAGTTCCTCGAGCACGTCTTCCATGGTTACAATACCTTCGGTGCCACCGAACTCATCCAGAACAATCACCATATGAGTCCGGGTCTGCTGGAACAGGTTCAGCAGTTTTGAGACTTTCTGGGTTGCAGAAGCATACACCGGGGGCATCGATATTCCCTGAATGGACTGTACACCGGCGTGCTTGGCACGGTAAAAGTCTTTCTCGTGCAGAACCCCGATGACATGGTCCATGTCCTCATGGTATACCGGGATTCTGGAGTATCCGCTGCGCAGGAATAATTCTTCGGCTTCTTCCATACTTGCCGTGTCTTCCAGCGCCTCCACATCTACACGTGGTGTCATGATATCCAGTGCGTCCGAATCCCTGAATTCGATGGCTGAGCGAATCAGATCGCCTTCATGCGCATCCATATCGCCCTCATGCTGTGCTTCATTGACCATGGTCATGATCTCATCTTCAATATCTGTGCTTTCCTCTGATGCAGGCACTATCCGGTCAAGAAGCTGGCGCCATCCGCGGAACAGGAGGTTGCAAGGTGTCAGCACACGAATCAGTACTTTCATGATTCTTGCCACACGGATTGCGAACTGTTCCGGGGAACGCTTGGCCAGTGTTTTCGGTGTTACTTCACCAACAACCAGGATCAGGATGGTCATGACAATTGTGGATACGGTCGCGCCACGGCTTCCGAAAAGACGCGTAAAAAACACTGTGGCAAGAACTGTGCCGGCAATATTCACAATATTGTTCCCGATAAGAACTGTCGTCAGCAGCGGGTCATAATCTTCGGTCAGTTCCAGTGCTAGTTCTGCTTTTCGGTTGCCTGTGCCTACCATGGTCTTCAGACGGACACGGTTCAGTGCCATATAAGCTGTTTCAGACGCGGAAAAGAAGCTTGAGAGGGCAACGCAAACAAAAAGCGAGAATGCTAAAACTGCTAACTCAGGGTCCATGGATACCAATGATTCCTTTCAATTACTATATAGTCTGCAGATAGTCCGTTACCCGCCCCTTCATGGAACAAAAGACTTCCGTTTGCGGGTAATCTCTACAATTATACCATGTTTGAACAGTAAATGAAATAACTGTTTTCCAGTTTCTGAAGGTTTCCCGGCGTCAGGATATATCAGGCATCATGTGATTCTGAAAGGAAGATACATGCCACTGCCATATCCCGGATTCTGTATGTTTAACAAAAGCTGTTTCAAAACATGATCTTCAGAATTGCATTTTCCATGATCCGTGTTACAATGCAAAAGAATCTATGATTCTGACGCAGGATTTGCGGGAGGGTGCATGTAATGCGAATTTTGGTAGTCGGTGCAGGCAAGGTCGGATCCACCATTGCTGAACATCTGGTGCAGGAACAGCATGATGTCACCGTAATTGACAGCAATGAGGATGTTCTGGAGGATTGTCAGGACCTGATGGACATCATGTGCATAAATGGCAATGGTGCCAATGCCCAGACACTGATTGATGCGGGTGTCGATAAAGCGGATATCCTGATTGCCGCGACAGCAGGAGACGAAGTGAACATGCTGTGCTGCCTGATCGGGAAACGTCTCGGTGCACGCTACGCTATCGCACGGATCCGGGACCCGCAGTATAACGAAAGCCTGACACTGCTCCAGCAGGAACTGGGGATTGATATGGTAATCAATCCAGAACGCGCAACAGCACTGGAAATTTCGCGGTTACTTCGTTTTCCGTTTGCGTCCAATATTGAGTCCTTTGCAAAAGGTCTTGTTGAAATGGTTGAGTTCCGTGCACAGCCGGGGGATTCCGTAGTCGGTATTCCACTGCATGAACTCACCAGCCGGCATGCAAAGCTTCCCCGTGTCCTGTATGCGGGGGTCGAACGCGATGGCAAGGTAATCATACCGGCCGGTGACTTTATTATTCAGGCCGGTGACCGTGTATTTGTAACCGGAGACATGGTGACTATCACATCCTTCTTTGATGCACTTGGCAAGAATAAGCTGCGTGTGAAAAATGTCATGATTATTGGCGGCGGCAGAATCAGTTATTATCTTTCCAAGATGATAGTACCCACGGGTATTCATGTTACCATGGTGGAGATTGACCCGAACAAGGCAGAAAAGCTTTCCGAAGAGCTTCCGCATGTGACGGTTCTGTGCGGTGATGGAACCAATATGGAACTCCTGGATCAGGAGGGGGTTCGGGGAACGGATGCCCTGATCTGCCTGACTGACCGCGATGAGGAAAACCTGATGACCGGACTGTTTGCAGCACATCAGGGTGTCCCTAAAGTCATTGTCAAGAATAACCGGTTGAATTATACAGACATCATTTCCAGTATGGGCCTGGATTCCATGGTCAGCCCCAAACAGATTACGAGTGCAAATATTCTGCGCTACGCACGTGCGCGTGTCCGTGGCCAGGGTACCCGGGTCGAGAAGCTGTATCGTGTACTCAATGGGAAAGCCGAAGCACTTGAGTTTGAAGTCCGCGCCGGAGAAAACTGGCTGGGTATCCCACTCAAAGATCTCACAATACGCAAGAATACGCTGGTTGCCGTCATTGTACGCCGGGGTAAGGTGATTGTTCCGTTTGGTAATGATACCATTGAAGCCGGTGACTCGGTAGTATTCATGTCCTGCGAAAGCGGGATCAGTGATATCAACGAACTGATACAGGTACGGCATAAGTAATACGGGAAGCCCATCGAGAGGAGGTCAGCAGTGGCCGCAGGCTTCTGCTGAAATACCATGAACATTGCTCTGGTCACAAGATTTCTCGGCGTCATTCTGCTGGTCGAAGCTGCCAGTATGACGCCTTCTTTGATCATCGCCCTATTTCATCATCAGGACGGCGATGTACCGGCACTTCTGATGACGCTGGGACTGATTCTGGCAGTGGGTCTGCCCATGTTTTTCCTTTCCAGGCCCAAGGACCGGAATCTCCGTGCCCGGGACGGCTTTATTGTTGTTGCTCTTTCCTGGATTCTCATGAGTGTTTTCGGTGCACTGCCCTTCACATTATCTGGTTTCCTGCCTAATTATGTTGATGCGCTGTTTGAAGCAGTCTCCGGTTTTACCACAACAGGCGCCACAGTGGTCACGGATTTTTCGCACATGCCGCATGGTATTGTTTTCTGGCGGTCGTTCACACACTGGGTCGGAGGCATGGGTGTTCTGGTCCTGACGCTGGCATTGCTTCCCAAGCTGTCGGACCGTACATCGCATCTTGTACGTGCAGAGAGTCCGGGTCCCAGCTTGAGTAAAATTGTGCCTAAAATGGGTGATAGTGCAAAAATCCTGTACATTATGTATACAGTCCTGACAGTGATTGAATTCTGCATTCTGATGCTCTGCGGAATGAATCCCTATGATGCAGCCATCCATGCAATGGGCACAGCCGGTACGGGCGGCTTTTCCAATTATGGCGACAGTGTCGCACATTTTCAAAGTGTTCCCATTGAGATCACCATGACAGTTTTCATGATTCTTTTCGGAATCAATTTTGCCATTTATTACTTTATGTATAACCGGTCCTGGCATGACATCCGCAACAATGAGGAACTAAGATGGTACCTGTCTATTGTCGGGATTGTCATACTGCTACTCACAGTGCTACTGATCCCCTATTACGGCAGCTTTACTTCTGCGCTCCGCTATTCTGCGTTTCAGACTGCCAGTGTGATTTCTACTTCCGGATTTGCTACGTGCAATTTTGATCTGTGGCCCGTATCTGCACGTATGCTGCTTTTGCTGGTCATGTTTATTGGGTCCTGTGCCGGTTCCACTGCAGGTGGCATGAAAGTTATCCGTGTGGCACTCATGATCAAGGAAGCCAAGCGCGAAATTCGCAGGACCATTCAGCCACGTAAGGTCCAGATGGTCCGGTTCGACGGCAAGGGTATTGACGAAAGCATGCTGCACTCCATAGCGGTTTTCGTCTTTGCCTATGTCGCGCTGGTTCTTGCCGGTGCTGTTGTGATCGCTCTGGAGAACCGTTATGATCTTATTACAAACTTTACCGCTGCACTTACCTGTGTCAGCAATGTAGGTCCTGGTTTCGGTGCTGTCGGACCTGCCGGCAACTTTGCAGAGTATGGTCCTCTTGCCAAGCTTGTCTGTTCATTCCTTATGCTGGCAGGCAGACTTGAACTCTATCCATTGCTGATCCTGTTCCACCCAGTTGTCTGGAAAAAGAACTGAACCAATGTATCGCTTTGATTATAAGGAGGCCTCCTTTTGTCTGAATCCACAACAAAATCCATGATCGGTGGCATGACCGTTCTCGGGATCGCCGGCATACTCTGCAAGCTGATCGGTGTTCTGTTTACGGTCCCACTTACGCATCTTATCGGTGCGAATGGGCTTGGTGTCTATCAGGCTGTCTATCCGACGTACAATCTTCTTCTGACCATATCTTCGGCAGGCCTCCCTGTTGCCGTTTCACGGTTAGTTTCACATTGCCTGGCCCGGCAGGACCCGCGCAATGCCAAAAGTGTATTCCGGATTGCGCTGTATCTCATGGCTGCTATCGGCTGCTTTTTTTCACTGCTTATGTTTGTTTCCTCCGGCTTTTTGTCGCATCGCGTGGATCAGCCGGAAGCACAGATGGGATTTATGATGATATCCCCTTGTGTCGCTCTGGTATGCCTGCTCAGCGCATTCCGTGGTTTCATGCAGGGACAGCAGGACATGGTACCGACTGCCGTTTCCCAGCTTGTAGAACAGATTGGTAAGGTCATTATCGCCCTTCCACTGGCTGCGCTTGGCATGCGGAAGAGTGTTGTCCATGGCGCAAGCTATACATTGCTGGGAATCACGATCGTTGAAGGAATTACCCTGCTGTATATGATCCTGGTGTATCTCAGAAGAAAGAATGTCTTTTCTGCCATCCCACAGCTTTCTGATGATCCGCCTATGAATGGACGGAAATGTGCATCCCAGCTTCTGATCATATCCATTCCGATCACGATTGGCGCATGCATAGTTCCGCTTGCATCATTTGTTGATTCTGCCATGCTTGTGAACCGCATGCTTGTGTC